>CAZMCI010000031.1:0-10051 GCA_964564905.1 Hadarchaeota archaeon (SeqCode)
GGTAGACCGCCCATCCACCGATCAACACGGGATTTACCCTTGCCCTCAGTTCATTGAGCACTTGCCACGATTTGCTCGTGATATGCTCCGGCCAGATCTCGATCACCATCTTCACAGCCTCAAGTGTTCGTTTTTGTCCAGAATGTCGTGAAGGAATGCGTCCGTTATTGGGGTGCTGGTCATGGCATAAATGTCGACAAAAAGTTGCGCGACTGGTGCCACCTGATGCTCTGAGCGAGCGAAGAGATGGGGATCATCAACAACCATCACGAACAAGTTGGCATCGCCACGGGTACGAGGCAGCGTCTCTAGCAATCGTTCGATGAGCCCCTGCGCCGTGGAAGGTGCATACGTGTAGACTCGGTTGTAATCGAATGGTGCGCTTCCAACCTTCAATCTCCACCCGCTGAAGGCTGTAAAGATGACATTGCCCGGCATGTTCTTTTCTACCTCGTGGATTGGTAGCCCAACTGCCCGTTTGACCGTGATGTCCCCTTCAAGGTTACGTTGTGACGCCCAAGCATAGAGTATCTTCGCTGGATGGACGATATGTAATCGCATTGGATACACCTCCAAGGCCCCGATTCGCCTGAGTTCTCGTGTGACGGAGTTGACCAAGTTGAGTGAGACTCCGCACGCATTTGAGAGCGCTCGCTGAGTGGTCCAACGGTCACGCTCCGCCAGCCACAGCAGCTCCCTATAAATACGCTCCTTTTTGAACATTTTTTATCCCGTTCCAACTTTAATCTGGTAGCTATTTAAAGTTTACCATAAAAATAGTACAACTTAAAAAGGGATTAAAAACTTCGATAATGTACGCATAATAGAAAACGCGTTTACACCCTCCGAAAATCAGACAAGATCACCTGTAGGTGCACCAGCCCGATCCACTAAGGCGCACAAAGTTAGGCACGCAAAACTTTTATATGAGAAATATTAGTGAAAGTTGAGGACAAAAATATGGTCGTCGAGTTGAGTATAGGGGTTTTGATCATAGCTGTGGCAGGATATGTGTTTGGACAGATCAGAAGCAGAAAGAACCTCCTCCAAGAAAATTCCAACCGGTGACCTCCTCCCCTCACGTACGCAGGGGACTCCCCCTTTTTCTTCACGTCACGTCCTCACCGCCTCCGCTCGGACCGCGTTTTGCGGAAGCTGTTCACCTTTCTGGTAAAGTTTCTGCTTCCGCCCACCCTCGACCCTTCTCGCGGAGGACATCCTTCAGCCGCGCGAGTTGGGGCTCTCTATAAACGGGAAAGCGGCTTTCATCCCCTTTTGCAGGGGAGCTTCCAACAAAGTTAAAAATATACGGGAATAGGGCAAATCCAGGCGGCAAATGAAGTGGAACAATCCGCTGATCGTATCGATCATCATCGCAACTCTATTTACCGTGGTTTTCTGTTCAGGCTATGAGCTTGGAGTTTCCATGAATTCCCTGAGGAATGGAGAATGGGCCAGACTCCTGGGCTTCATGTTCGCTCATAATGGCCCGAACATCTCGTCATCAACCTTGGGGCCCTCCTCCTTGTTGGGGCAATAGCGATGGAGTTGAACATGTCCGGAATGAGATTTCTCGCCATATTTCTAATAGTGGGATGGTTGAGTATCACCCCGTTCCTGCTGGCATTCGATTCATATGTACTGATAGGGGCCTCGTGCGGCATATGTGGAGTGTTTGGAGCAATAATGCCTAGACTCAGACATTATGGGCTTCCGGTACTCAAAATCCTAAGTATCTCCATCCTAGCTTTAGCATTGAGCTCTATCATTGAAGCAATTTATTTCAAATCAGCTGAGACCACCATCCAGTTTTTTGCTCATGTCGTCGCACTACTTCTAGGAGTCGGGCTATCGGTCTGGTGGGAGCGCGCATTTCCTTCACGCTCCCGCCGCTTTACTCGCATCCGTCCTCGGAAGGGAAACAGATCCCAACGATACAGATTTTTAAGAACGGTTGGGAGAGGATAAGTGTAACCAGGTGGGTCGAACTCATGATCAAGAAAAAGTTTAGCTCAAGCGTCGAGGATTATCTGGAAGCCATATACTTTATCGAGAAAGAAAAAGGTGACGTCAGAACATCGGATATCGCCTCCTTTCTGAAGCATAAGCCTCCAAGCGTTACGGAAATGTTGGATAAACTCAGCAAAAAAGGGTTCATAAAACATGAGAAGTACGGCAAGGTTTCTCTTACACCCCCGGGGATGCGGGTTGCGGAGGAAGTCGCCAGCAGACATAAAACTTTGATCAGTTTTCTTGAACTTTTGGGCGTGGACAGAAAAACTGCGGAGATCGATGCATGTAGAATGGAGCATGTCCTGAACCGGAGGACCATGAATAGGTTGAGAAAACTCGTGGAATTTGTTCAAAAGGCCCCAGAGAAACCGGAATGGCTTGAGCATTATGAGCACTTCGTCAAAACGGGAGAACACCTGAAATGTAAGAAAAACGCATAGCGATTCTTTCCACTTCTTGAGCAAACTATTTTCAGACTCTTCTTAGCTTAAACCTCAACTGTGAAAATACACGGCAGCTACAGGCCGGCCTTCTTTCCCTGTCCGCGCGTTGAGGAAGCGTTATCTGAATAAAGATCAAACACAGTTTAGGAGGAATGGGTAGCCGATGAGAAAAAACAAGACTCCCCACGGCACTAATCTCAGACAAATACGGCGGGAATATGCGGAGGTCTCCCGATGGATGGCGTTTACGATTTCCCTGCTCGGCGGGATAATTGGTGCTGTGGTCTTGGTACTCCCGGTTCAGACCCTGTTGCTCTCAAACATTACTTTTCTCCCATTGGCCGTTCTGATCGTAGGAATAACTGAAGAAGCTTCCAAGCCGGTGGGTCTTGTCATCGTCGCAAAAAAGTGCAGGAACTGGCTCACCTCAAAGAGAGATTATCTGATTGGCGGGACGTTGGCTGGTTTGGGATTCGGCTTCCTCGAGAATCTGTTGTACTATTTTAGATTTGGAGCAGAAGTTCTTCTCGCTAGGACCGGTATTGGTCTCCCCCTGCATGCGGGAATGTCGGCATTCGTGGGGGTGGGGATTTATTTCGCCGTGAACGAGAAGAAGTATTCCAAGTTCACTTGGCTGTTAGCATTCGCAACGGTCATCCACGCAATTTATGATTATATCTACTTCTTGAGCGCGTGAATCGCTTTCCAGCATGCTTTGAGTTTCAACTTCGAGCGACAAAACCTGCTGCTGCTATCAAACAAATTGCGATGGCCCCGAGGATGATTTTTCCACTCAGGTCTCCACCCATCACTTCCTCTTCCGTAGCCATTACCTGCAAGGTGTACGTGGTAGAGTGCGTCTTTCCTCCTCCCGATGCAGTCAGGGTTATGGTGTACTCTCCCGTATCAACATCTTCTGGGACGCTAAGAGTAATTATCGATTCAAACGGAGGAGTGCCTGTGGACGGGCTGATAGAAATGTTAACGCCTTTTGGAACACCTCCAGCGGATAGTTGAACTGGTTTCGAAAATCCTCCAGAACTCGTGACCGTCATAACCGCGCTGGTCTGTGCTCCTTTCCCCACTATTGTGTGAGATGGACTAACGTTTACAAAAAAATCGGCCTCCGCATCCACTGAGAGGGTGTAGATGACAGATTGTATCTCTCCCACATTTTCAGCCTGAGCAACTATGGCTATCTCATGATCCCCAATGGGAGTGCTCAGAGAGGTGCCAAGAGTCAGGGTCGAGATCAGGTTGCCCCCCTGCGAGTACAAGTTTTCGGGCGTGAATTGAGCATATGTGCCTGCTGGCAGACCGGTCGCCAAGAGGTCGATGCGTTTGTTATCCCATTCACCCGAAAGAGAGATGAGCACGGTCACTGTGATCCCATCTCCCTGCACCACACGTCCACTAGTCGGAACCACGTCGATAGTGAAACTCGGTTCCTCCTGGGCATGTGCCTCAGGGGGTAAAAATATTAGAAGAGAAGTCACAAGTAGAAACATGAGAAAGCTCTTGCATGGGAAGCTTTTCACGTGCAACCGACGCACCGCAAAAATATCACGTCTAGCTGACATTTAATCCCTGCTCCCTGGCGATATCAAGAAATGCATTCGCTACCAGCTCCACTTTCTCCTTGGGCAGACCGTAAGAGTTGAGCTTGAAGTGCTTCGTGAGCCCGGGCTGTATCCCAACGATTCCCCTGCGCTTCAGCTCATCGTAGAGGAAAAACCCGCGACGCTTGTGTGTCTGGGATGCTTTGTATAATCCATCCGATTCCATGTGGATCAGGGTGTGTTGTTTTGGCTTGGTTCCCATCTGGCGGGTGCCCTCGATTCGTTCGAGTTGTTCAACCAAGTATCTAGCGTTCTCCACCTCTTCACCCCAACGTTTGACCCGCTCCACCACATGGGGGAAGGAAGCCATGAGCGACATAAGTGGAGCACCCATCACCGTGCACCCCAGCAATGCGTATTCCTTTAGCCCGAACTTACGCTTGCTCCAGTCACCCACGATTTTAGAGCGTGCCAGCACTTTTTCAGCGAACTCTTCCCGGATCGCTAGAATTCCGGTGGGGGCGCTGGCAGCCCATGATTTGTGTCCGCTTGATACGATGATGTCTGCTCCGAGCTTCTTTCCATCCACCGGCATGACCCCTGCCGTGTAAGCAGCGTTCAGTATGAACGGCACGCCATATTTTTTGCATATCTTTCCTACTGCTGCGGCGTCGTTCAGGTTGCCGTAGAGGTAGTCAACGTGAGTGAGCAGCACAGCCGCGGGGAGTTTCCTAGTGTCCCGCTTGACCTCCTCTATTTTGTCAGCGTACGCATTCAAGTCGAGTTTGAACTCCGGATAGCCGGTGTGGGGGACCTCCTTGATCTTCATTCGGGCCAGCTCCGCGGCGACATAAGTCGAGTAGTGGGCGAGGCTGTCCACGACCACGTAGTCGCCGGGGGCCCCAAGTGTCGCGAAAACTATGAATTGGGCTTCCCTACACCGAGTCACCACTCGAGCGACATCCATGTTCAAAAATTCTGCTAGGTCCCGCATGAACTGGGCTATCGGAGGACGCTCGATCGCATCCAGTCTTGGTTCTTTGGGGGGACACCAATCGCAAGTGGAATAACCGTCCCCAAATTCAAGCAACGCCTCTCGCGCTTCTAGCGTCAGAATGCCACCGCGTTGGATTGGGTTGAGGTTAATATACTTTTCCTCCTTGAAATTCCGCTTCAAGTTCCGATACTGATCAAGCCTTTCTCTTGGAATATCAACCACACCTTTTCCCCCATATTTTGTCGCAGGCCGGACAGTTCTGGTCTTGACCAACCATTGCTTTCTCAAAAACCACGTCTCCATCGTCGAATATCTAATCCACCCACCAATGAGTTACATGTCCCTGTTATTGAGTTTTATTGTTCTGTGTCTCTAAACATCCCATCATGCAATAATTTCACAAGCTAAGCCCCCGGATTTATTTGCGGGGGGCGTCAAAATTCCCGCCCCACTCCCACTGGTTTCGCTCATCGGAAAGAGTCTCCCAGATCATAGCTTCGATATTTTTTCTGGACATCCAAAATTTCTCTTGATCCGGGAGAGACCTGGATGAGCCTGGGGATCTTCCCCCAGGTACCCACATGCTTTTTTCGTATGATCAAACACCCCTTTATCCCGTCGATGTGCTTAGCTTGCTCCAGTCCCTGCTCAATCGAGGATGGGACATCGGATCCACGGACGGAGTTCCCTATAGAGGTTGCAGCTGCATCGGCTATCGAGGCTTCGGAAGCAACTGCCACCACGGCGTCGGCCATTCCAAGACTGAGTGAGTGCCCCACGGTCCCTGAACTTGTACATATACCCACGGGCAGTTCTCCCGCCGTGATGTGAAATCCAATTCTCCCGAAACCGTCTCCTGCGAAGACCCCCACGCGAAAATCCCTCCTACCGATAATGGCTATATCCCCACCGTTGTCCACCACCACGTTCTGAGCACCCGCCCTCCGAATGGCATCCGCCACGACCTGGGATATGGCTCCAGCCACTGCCGCGAAAGGTCCCACTCCCGCACGTTCACCGGCATCCAACATGGCCTCGATCACTTCTGGGTGAGTCCCTTCAAGTTTCACAGGCTCGAGGGAAGAGAAGAACTCTGGATATCTGAGAACGTACCTCTCGATCTCGTTTCTGGCCGAGATACCTGCCCTGAGACCGGCCTCTATCGCCTGCTCGTCATCACACTTTATGAGTAAGCTCGTCTCCCTGAAGGTCCACGTTTTCGAATACATCAGGATCACCAAAATTTGGATAGTTTCAGCGCGTGAACTGGGCACGAGGGCACGCAAAGCCCGCAATAAATGCATTTGTTGTCATCAAGCTTGACCGACCCATCACGGTCCATGTGCAATGCACCGGTGGGGCACAGGGAAATGCATGCCCCGCAGTCGAAACATGAGTCCTCATCGAGCTCGATCGCACGTTTGACTTCCTTGACCTCAACGCCTTTTTTCTTGAAAAGTTCAATTGCCCCATCTATCTCCGCATCAGATGCGTCGATCGCCAACAGGATCTCTCCGCCTTTCGTGCCGACCTCAGCATATAGTATGTTCGGGAGGATTCCCGTCTCTTTAATCACGGACGCCAAGATGGGCTCCGTGGCTTTTTTGGTGGAGTACCTCAGAAGTACCTTTCTCGTCATTTTTTCCTCCTCCCGAGCAGTTTGGCTATATCCTCGCTGGTCAAAATTCCTTCAAGCCCACCGAGCGAGTTCACCACGGGGACGCCAGAAATCCCATGTTTTTCAAGTTTTCTCGCCACCGCGTCAACCGGTTCGTCCCCTCTGGCCGTTATGACCTTGGAAGTCAGAACCTCCGACAGCTTCTTTTTACCTTTCCCCACCGCGACGGCAATGTCCCAAGACGTGACGATCCCGACAAGCTTTCCGCGCGCATCGACGATTGGCAGATGGTCGAACCCCTTCTCCGCGAATATCCTCGCCGCAACGTCGATGGGGTCCTCGGGTCTAGCGGTCGTCACTTTTCTCGTCATTATATCTCTGACGAACGGAACCGCAGAGATCTGTTTCATGGGCTTGAAGACCTGGGTGGTCGACAGCCTGCTCACCGGTTGGGTAAGGTAAAACCTGCCCTCCTCTATCCACCGTTTCAGAACGTTAGCGATCTCGCGCGCGCGCTTGATGCTGCTCAGCGGGCTGACAGGCACCTCCTTACCGTGGATCTCGACTTTTCCGGATTTCAACTCGGAATAGGTGACCTCCCTTACGACCGGTCGATCCCTCCTGGGAACTCCATAATCGACAACCGTGGTTTTTATCTCCTCATCGGATACACCCGTTGTCTTTGCCACCGCTTCGTTTATTATGGGAATCGGTATGCCCAGCCCGACATAGAGGGTGGTGCCATATTTCTCGACCGTTGCCCCCCGGATGTAACGCGGATCCATCTCCTTCAGATTTCCCACCGTCATGAGGGTGCCCATCGCATTGGTCGGTGCATGCTGAGTGCCCTCCCAGAAAATGTAGCCTTGGGTTCCACCCAGAAATATCCGCGTGCCGATGCCAATCGTTTCGTAATTAGGATCGTTATGGAGCGGGCTCAGACATCCGGAGCCGGAGTAAGTCACGTTACCGTAATTTGGAAGGAGGGTGCCCATGTACGTGTAGATGGTCTCATTGCCCGAGTTGGTGGCTGCCTCATATCGCTGGTGTGCATTACGGGGATTACAGAGCACAGCTTGATTTATTTCGTGCTTTGTTATCACCGTCTCAAGTTCCCTCCGGGGGTAGCAATCGGTGCCGTAGGCGATTGCCCTAAGGGCGATTTCCTTTCCCCTTATCAGGTCCTCTATGACGTGCCCCCCGCCATAATCGAACCCTCTGGTTTCGCTGAGTTGGGCCGCGCCGATATAGGCATCGACAGCGGCCACACCCGTATACGCCTCCACATCGTTGAGCCAGACCCGCTGCATCTTGATGGGAGGATCCGAGTGGCCAAAATTCAGCCATGCCCCCGAGCTGCACATCGCCCCAAACGTTCCCGTGGTGACGACATCCACCTCCTTGGCTGCTTCCACCTCCCCCTTGTTCTTCACCACCTCGATCATCTCCTCGGCCGTCGCCACGACGGCGTCGCCGCGCCTGATCTTCTCGTTTATCTCGGCTATGGACTTGCTCACCTTTGGTCTGGCCAAGTTAGCACCCCCGCGCACTGAAATACTTTAAAATACTGCTATTTATATTTATTGTTTTTAATATTACTGATAGGAATATGGTGCTAGACACCTCCTCTTGCCTCAGGATCGGTCCAAAGCGTTGTAAAGTGGTATCCTGTGCAACACCAATATGACCGAACTGGTCACAACCTATTTATCGCCAGATTCAGGTATATGGGTTGTGATAAAATGTTTCAGCCTGTCGGGGAAAAGGAAGTGACGAGAGCCATTGCCTCGGAGTTTCTGGCCATGCTGAACGAGGTCGCTGAGAGCGATGTGATCGTGGTCGGGGCGGGGCCGTCTGGACTGATGGCAGGAAGGGAACTGGCGGCGGAGAACCTGCGCGTGCTCATAATCGAGCGAAACAACTACCTGGGCGGTGGCTTCTGGCTGGGCGGGTATTTGTTCAACCCGATTACCATCCGCGAACCTGCCCAAAAAATCCTTCAGGATCTGGGGGTCCCCGTGAAGAAGCAGGCGCCTGGGCTGTATACCGCAAGCGGCCCCCATGCCTGCTCAAAGCTAATCGCCTCAGCATGCGATGCCGGCGCGAAAATTCTCAACATGACGATGATCGAGGATGTGGTGCTCCGGGAAAAAAACCGTGTGAGTGGTGTCGTCGTGAACTGGACCCCGATAACAAGCTTGCCCAAGGGGTTAACATGCGTTGATCCGGTGGGCCTCGAAGCCAAGCTCGTCATCGACGCCACGGGACACGATGCAGTCTTGGTCAGGCTGCTCGAAAAACGGGGTTTGATCAAGGTTCCCGGTTACGGTGCGATGTGGCTGGAGCGTTCCGAGGATGCGGTAGTGGAGCGCACGGGAGAGGTTTACCCCGGGCTTGTCGTCACGGGGATGGCGGTAGCAACTGCCTACGGCTTGCCCCGGATGGGCCCGACTTTTGGGGCCATGCTCATGAGCGGAAAACGGGCCGCCGAGGTCGCTTATGAAAAACTCAAATCGATGTGAATCTCCCGTGTTGGGTGAGCTT
Organism: Hadarchaeota archaeon (SeqCode); assembly: GCA_964564905.1. Classification (GTDB taxonomy): domain Archaea; phylum Hadarchaeota; class Hadarchaeia; order Hadarchaeales; family Hadarchaeaceae; genus B75-G9. The sequence continues at coordinate 9,175 of CAZMCI010000031.1, forward strand.
CCTTAGGTACGCTTCAAAGTCCTCATCAAAATTACGAATTTCCAGTACTTTCTCAAGTTCCTCAGATATCAGGGAATTTATGTTCAATTTTTCCATGATGGCGTCGATAGTTGCCGGATTTGCTTTGGTCCGGGGATACTTCGGCACGGCATAACAACCTCCAGCATGAGGCTCATGCCAGATCCCCATATCTCTGGAGAAACGCTCGATCTCAAGTTTGTCCAATCCCAGCAGGGGGCGAAGCACGGGAAATTTTATTCCGTGGGAAAGAGCGGTGAGATTTTGAAGCGTTTGGGTCGCCTTCTGGCCGAGCGACTCACCCGTCACGATCCCAGATGCACCCTCCCGCTCACAGATCCTCTCAGCCGCCAGAAGCATGCTTTTTCTACATGCAAGACATGCATAGTTTTTGTACTTTTCATCCGACAGAATTTTTCTCAATATTTTTTCCCACGGATAGATGATTATCTTCTCGAACCCCATCTTTCTTTTCAGGCTCTTGAAAACGTCCATCGTTGTAAAAAAGTTCTCCTTACTCGTGTATGGGTACAGGCAAAAGTGAAGCGGTACCACATCGAACTCCGTCCCGGCCAAAAGGCAGGCCACGGGGGAGTCGATTCCGCCGGACACCAGACAAACGACTCGCTCTTTCACGTTGACCACAGAGATTTTATGGATGTTTTCGTTAAAAGAAGGATGTGCCGGGGTGGCAGAGCGGCTAATGCGGCGGACTGCAGATCCGCTTTTTCGCCGGTTCAAATCCGGCCCCCGGCTCCAAGTTTTGGGAATTACCGTGACTTGCAAACCGGTTTTGGTTCTCCCGAAATTGGAAATTGTGGTATATCCGCGAAACGCGAAAATATTGGACGCAGACACC
>CAZMCI010000031.1:10061-11295 GCA_964564905.1 Hadarchaeota archaeon (SeqCode)
GAATTAATATAGGGCTCGGTCGGGGAGGAAAAACCCCTGTAGGGGTTATTAACGGGGCGGTGGTACGCCCCTTGAAGGTTCGGCCGTGGGCTCCCAAGACTCCCCTGCATTTATTCGTGGGGAGTGTTCATCCAAGTTAATTAACGGTCTGCCAAAAGCGATAAGTCGATTATCTATCCATTGAGTATCTTGCGTATCTCCTCCTTCAGTTGAAGTATATCCTCGCTCGCGATCTTCCAGACGTCGCGTAGCCCACTCCGAAATACCTGTGTACGAGCACGTTCCTGAGTCCGGCAATCTGTTTCCACGGAATTCCGCTGTGTTTCTCCTTTACGTGCTCCGGCACGTTCTTGGCAGCTTCTCCGATGATCTCAAGGCTTCTCACGACCGCCCTTTTTAGCGTTTCGTCCTTCACGAAATCTTCGAAACTTTTTGCCCTCAATGCGTCCTCAATGTATTCACACTCATCCTCGATGTGTTTTAAAAACGGCCGGTAATCCTTCACGCAAACACCACTTCCCGCTCCACGTAAGGTTTTATGTAAGGACTTAGCGCGCTGACCGAAACCAAGTCGACTTTTCTCCCCAGCTTCCGCTCAAGGAATTCCGCCAAGTCGAAGAACTTGAGCCCTATGGGTTCGGAGAATTCGACGAGGATGTCCACATCGCTTTTTCCAGTCTGCTCCCCTCTGACAATCGACCCAAAAACCCCTATTCTCGCGACCTTGTACTCCCGCGTCAAAATCGGCTCCAGTTCTTTCAGGATTTTTATCACGGCTTCGAAATCGGGTTTTCGTTCCACCATTCCAGACACCCCTGATTTACTTAGAGTCGCCTGTTATTAACTCGTTCGAGACCAGAACCCCCGTTGGTTCGCTCTGCGATCCCTCTTCTACCCGAATCCGGCCCCCGGCCCCAAGCCCCAAGTTTTTGGGAATTGCTGTGACTTGCTCGCAAACCGGTTTGTGATTCTCCCGAAATTGGAAATTGTAGTTCTAAATACTTAAAAAGCATTAGAAGTATAAATTCTAGTCCTGTATGGGCTCGTGTGTTATCCATGCACTGAACCGCAGCTCTTGAAACCTCTGCATCGCCGGCGATCTGAAAGTAGAGGTGAAAGTAGGAAAGCCCCACCGAAAATATCCGCAAAACGTGGAAATATTAGACGTGGACACCTTGCCCCTATTTTTGGCCGTGGTCTGACCACCCAGGTTGCGCCCAAAGCGGAGTAATAT
>CAZMCI010000032.1:0-11156 GCA_964564905.1 Hadarchaeota archaeon (SeqCode)
GGAACGTTCCCGATTGGTCTTGTTCTGGCGTAGTCCTTTACTTTGGTCCTGATGGTATCGATGCCACGCTCATCACTTGCATTGAGTTCCAAGAGGTTCTGTTTCCAGTTCTCTCCGAACAATTCACGCGCGATACAAAGCGCAGCAGTAGTCTTTCCCGTCCCAGCAGGTCCTGCAAAGAGAAGGTGAGGAAGGGATTTTTTGTCGACGAAATTTTGGAGTCTGGCCACAATTTCTTGTTGTCCGACTATCTCGGAGAGCTTTTTTGGCCTGTATTTTTCGACCCAGAGTTCCTCTGCTTCCATGTGTTTAACCTCACTTGAGTTTCTCGCGCATCATCTTTTTTGTGGTTTTGGGATAGGAACGAAGTAAGCTTTCGAGGACTTTTCCCACGACCTCCCGATCAAATTTTCCACGAGAGAGCTTAATCTTGTACACATATTTCAGTCCCCCTTTTCCTCTGGATATGCTGGAGGAAAGTAATCCACGTTTGCACAGGGAATTCATAACTGTGTTCACGGTGGAGCGGTTCACGTTGCGCCTGTTTTTTATAAGGGTGTGAACGGTTCTCGCGGTTGCGCGTTTTTCTCTCCACATAATTGTCATTATCTCGGATTCCAGAGGACTCAGGACCGTCTGCAATCCCTCTTCGTGTGGCCTGTACTCGGTCCAGCTGAACAATTACACCACCAAAATGCAATCCAAACTAGATTTTGTTGCAATAAAAATGTTAGCCCACGAGATTTTTAGGTGAAAACTAGAATTAAGTTCTGGTATCCCCATGATCCAGCCTGCTGCAAAGATTTACGATGCAAAAAAAATTGAACGCGAGATTCAGGAGTGGTGGCGCTCAGGTAACATTTACGAAAAGATAAAACAGTTACGCTCCACCGAAAGACAGTGGTACTTCTTAGACGGCCCCCCCTATGCCAGCGGATCCATCCATCTTGGAACGGCTTGGAACAAGATAATCAAGGATGCAATCCTCCGCTACAAGACCATGTGTGGATTTAATGTTCGAAGGCAGCCGGGGTGGGACTGTCACGGTCTTCCAATTGAGGTAAAAGTTGAGGAAAAACTTGGTATCCGAACCAAAAAGGATATCGAACAGAAGATTGGAGTAGAAGTGTTTATCCAGAACTGCAAACAGTGGGCTTTGGATCACATCTCGTTGATGACCGAGCAGTTCAAGCGTTTGGGAGTATGGATGGACTGGAAAGACCCATACGTAACCTTTACAAATGATTACATCGAGGCGGCTTGGTGGACGCTAAAAAGGGCCTACGAAAAGGGTCTTCTTCGTAAGGATCTTCGTGTGATTCATTGGTGTCCCCGTTGCCAAACAGCTTTGGCCGAGCACGAGGTGAGAGGTGAGTACCGCGAGGTCCGCGATCCATCGCTTTTTGTGCGTTTCAGGCTTCGTGAACGGCCGAATGAGTATCTTCTGATATGGACCACCACGCCTTGGACCCTGCCCGCAGATGTTGCAGTTTGTGTTCATCCGGATCATGAGTACGCCAGAGTAAAGGTCGACAGCGATATTTACATTTTGGCCAAATCGCTTGTTGAGAAGGTAATGGTTGAGTTGGGCATAAATGAATACAAAGTGCTGGATACGGTAACGGGAAAAAGTTTGGAGGGTCTTGAGTACGAACATCCACTTCTCAATGAGGTCCCGAAGCAAAGAGAGTATGTGAAGCATCACCGGGTCATCTGCGGCGAACACGTCACCCTTGAGGAGGGTACCGGCTGTGTTCATACAGCACCTGGGCATGGTGAAGAGGATTTTGCGGTTGGGGCAAAATACCAGTTACCAGTATTTAGCCCAGTTGGTCCTGATGGTAAGTTCACCGAGGAGGCTGGCAAATATTCTGGTATCTTCGTAAAGGAGGCTGATTCCTTGATCCTCAATGACTTGCGACAAAAAGGTTTGTTAATAAAACATGATACCATCACCCACTCATATCCCCACTGCTGGAGATGCCAGACGCCCCTGCTTTTTCGGGCAACTGACCAATGGTTTCTCGACGTAAGCAGGATAAAGCGGTTAATAATTGAGAAGAACTCTGAGAAGGTTAGGTGGATACCCGATTGGGTCTCTACCCGTTACGTTAACGGTGTAGAGTCTGTAGGTGACTGGTGTATCTCGCGTCAGCGATATTGGGGGATACCACTTCCCGTGTGGGTTTGTACGAAGTGCAAGAACCTGATAGTTGTGGGCGCGATAGAAGAACTAAAAAAATTGTCGACAGCTCCGGTGGAGGATATGGATCTCCACCGCCCCAGCGTTGATAAAATTACTCTAAGATGCCCAAGATGTGGCGGTGAGGCCAATCGCGTACCGGATGTGCTGGATGTCTGGTTTGATTCGGGCATCGCCTCTTGGGCGAGTCTCGGATATCCAAAGAGAAGGGACATGTTTGAACGGCTATGGCCCAGTGAGTTCATAGCAGAGGGAGAGGATCAGGTGACGAAGTGGTTCTACAGCCAGCAGGTTGTGTCAGTTATGGCATTTGACGAAGTACCGTACAAACAGGTGTTGATGCATGGATTCGCGCTGGATGAACATGGACGAAAGATGTCAAAATCACTTGGAAATGTGGTCGAACCACATCAGGTCATAGACAAATACGGAGCAGATGTTTTGCGATTTTATATGCTTTCTGCAAACCCACCCTGGGAAGATTTAAGGTTCAGCTGGAGCAACGTGGAAACAGTCAACCGGATGTTGAATGTCCTGTGGAACGTTCACGTGTTTGCTACCACGTACATGTCTCTCGACGAGTTCGATCCAAACAAGATAAATTTAGATGTGGTTCGCAGGAATTTTGCGCCCGAAGACCTTTGGATGATCTCACGAATCAACAGCGTTGTTAGGGAAGTTACAAGTTCTCTTGAATCTTATGATCTCCATCACGCTACGCGCACCATTGCCAATTTCACTCTTGAGGATCTGAGCCGCTGGTACATTCGTTTGGTTCGAGAGAGGGCGTGGATTGAAAAAAGCGATCCGAGAAAATTGGCAGCATATGTGGTTCTTTATCAAGTGATGCATATTCTGATCAGACTTTTGGCCCCTTTCATGCCTCACGTGAGCGAGGTGATATACCGAGAACTGGTAAAAGCTGTTTCTAAAGAAGCTCCGGAAAGCGTTCACATGTTATCTTGGCCTTCGGTGGTCGAGAGTTCAATAAATCCAAAGTTGGAACAAGGTATGAACATTGTCCGCACATTCGTGGAAGCAGCAGCCGCTTTAAGACAACAGGTCAGACTTAAGCTTCGATGGCCTGTGGCCAAAACGATTGTTCAGCCGTCTTCATACGATACAGTGGAACTCCTCAAACCGTTGAGGGGGCTTCTACAGGCACAGCTTAATTGTAAGGAACTCATGTTGGTAGGGCCTCGGGCGGATATGAATTCGCTTCCGGATAGCTTTGTCACCCTTCGGACAGAGTTCGGGAAGATAGCCATAGATGCGAAGATAACGCCAAGCCTTAAAGCTGAATGTCTTGCACGTGAAATAGTTAGGAGGTTACAAATAATGCGCAAGGAAATGGATTTAGGTATGGAAGAACGCATTGATGTCGATATAGGCGTTGACGGTGAAGAAAATCTTAAACTTTTGGCTACTCAACAGGAGTACATCTCCAGAGAGGTGCGGATCAGGATTCTCCGCATATGTGATTTTGGAGACGTTTCTGGAGAGGGATATCTAAAGGACTGGAACGTAGACGGGAGCACCTTTAGACTTTTGATCAAGCGGTTATCCCCGTGACCTCCTTCTCCGGCGCGCAGGGGGTTCTCGCTTTTCCTTTGCGTTACTCCCTCACCGCCTCCGCTCGGGGAGCGTTTCGCGGAAGCTTTTCCCCTTTCGGGTACTCCGGATTCCTGCTTCCGCTCACCGGACTCGATCCCCCTCGCGGAGGGTATCTTTCATCCGCGCGACTTTTACGGGGATCTCAGTCTCCGCAGGTGTAAATTCTGGGTGGCTCCTCCCTTACCCGGCAGGCACTTGGGCGGAGATTCTATAAACTGGGGAAGGGGCTTTCACAGGGGTTTGCCCGTAGAATCAAGCGTTTGCATCCAGATTTTTTTCGTCCATGATCTTATTTTTCTGTTATCATTTTTTCCACTTTTCTAAGCATGGCTTTTTCATATTCGCTTAACAACGCATGCCTAAGACGTTCAAGGTATCGCATTTTTGAAGAGAATTTTCGGATCATCGCCACTGTTATCAGGATGGGAACGGCGAGAGCGCCTATCATGAGAGGGATCCAGAAATTGTATGTGGTGCCAAGTGCCCCAACATTTAGAATAACAGTCGAAAAGAGAAAGGTGGAAAGGCCGAATATCCAGGTAGCTATTCCAAATTTTAACAAGCGTTTTGAATACGTCCACTGAAGTTCTTGGACACGCGCCAGCTCCCGATTAACCGCACTTAGCTGTCGTTTCAGCGTTAAAGTTTTTGATGATTTGGTCTCTTTTCCTGACATTTTACCCATCTCACTTTGGGTCTCACAGATTTATACCTAATTTGTGGCTAGATTAAGGGGGGGATGGATGGGTAAAACGTCGGAAATATCCGGTTTCTACAAGCTGACTCCAAGAAAAAGGCTGGAGTTTGTACAAGAGTTTGCAAAGCTCAGTGAAGAGGAGGTGAACCTCCTGCAAAAAACGGGAGCCCTGGAACTTGAGCAAGCGGATCGCATGATCGAAAATGTGATCGGTACCACGGAGTTTCCGCTGGGTATCGCTACCCATTTTCTCATAAACGGCAAGGATTATCTCATTCCGATGGTTTTGGAAGAGCCGTCGGTTGTGGCAGCGGCGTCAAATGCTGCCAAGATGGCCCGCCCCCGTGGAGGTTTTCATGCTGAGAGTACCAGCCCGGTGATGATAGGTCAGATCCAAGTTGTGGACGTTGAGGACCCTACAAAGGCAAAGGAGGAGATCTTGGCTCATAAGGAACGTATTATATCGAAAGCGAACGAGCAGGATCCGTTTCTAGTAAAACTTGGTGGCGGTGCCATAGACTTGGAAGTGCGCTTGATAGAAACATTTCGTGGTTCCATGGTGATTGTACATCTTCTCGTGGACGTGCGCGATGCCATGGGCGCAAATGTGATAAACACGATGTGTGAGGCGGTGGCACCCACGATAGAAGAGTTGACTGGTGGGAAAGTCTTCCTTCGAATAGTCTCAAACCTCGCGACGCACCGGCTTGCTCGAGCGAAGGCCACATTTTCCAAAGAGGCGCTGGGCGGGGAGGAAGTGGTTGAAGGAATACTACAGGCCTATGCATTTGCAGCGGCTGATCCCTACCGTTGCGCTACACATAATAAGGGGATAATGAACGGGGTCATAGCTGTGGCTCTCGCGACGGCAAACGACACTCGGGCCCTCGAGGCTGGGGCACACGCGTATGCGGCGAAGGATGGCTTTTACAAGCCGTTGACTCACTGGGAGCGGAATAATGATGGCGATCTGGTGGGGAGTATTGAGTTGCCCGTGGCAGTCGGACTTGTTGGAGGTGCAACTGCGGTTCATCCAATTGCAAAAATCTGCAGGAAAATACTTGGAGTGAAGACAGCGCAAGAGCTTGGGGAGGTTCTCGCAGCAGTGGGATTGGCCCAGAACCTAGCGGCTATGCGGGCTCTGGCCACCGAGGGTATCCAACGTGGTCATCTCAAATTACACGCAAGAAATGTCGCCGCTACGGTAGGTGCCACGGGTGAACTCATAGATTTGGTGGCAAAACGTATGGTGGCGGAAGGGAAAGTAAGTTACGACAGGGCTCTCGCAATACTAAAAGAACTTCAAAAATAATCATTGGCACATGTCTTGGTGTAACTGGACGATCTCCAAGAAAACGTGTTTGTCGGGAAACCTTCCGCTAGGGTTAAAAAGAGAAAGCATGCTGGTAAAAGGAGGGATGCCGATGGCCAAAAAAGTTGCAATTTTCGATCTCGAGAGTGTGCTCTTAGATGCCGAGTTTTTGCCACTGCTTGCAGAACGTTTCAACAAATCAAAATTGGTTCACGAGATCACCATCCGGGGCCTGAGGGGTGAGATCAAATGGGAAGAGGGGCTTCAGCAGAGGATAGATGTGCTAAAGGGCGCTGATTACAAAACGGCCTTGGAGGTAGCGAATTCGATGCCCTATATGAAAGGCGCTCACGAGGTGTGTAGCGAATTGAAGCGGAGGGGATATGTGCTTATCGGGGTTACGGGTGGTTTTACCATATTTTCAGAAAGGGTAAAAAAAGAACTGGGTTTGGATTATCTTTTCACGAACAAACTCGTCTTCAACAATGGTGGCCTTTCCGGTATAGAGCCGCTTACAGTGACGAGTAACCGCGTCGTAGGTCTTGAGGAACTGTTGGTGAAAATGAAGGTAAAAAAAGACGATGTGTTAGCCGTGGTTGACGGAGCAAATGATATGAAGCTTTTCAGATATGCTCGTTTGAGGGTGGCATTTAACGCGCAGCCAATAGTGAAGGAAGTGGCCAACGTGATAATAGATGAAAAAGATTTGACGAAAATTCTCAATTACGTGAATTGATCGGTGATTTGATATCTTTACCGCAGAGGGCGATGTTTAGAGCTAGTATTTCCTTTCCTGTTTCTCGATTTCTTTAGGGCATCCAAAAGCGACAAGAGTTCATCAAAATTTTTCACGATTTTGAGGCTCTGGGCCAACATGTTGTTTATTTCTTCCTCTTTGGCAAATATGCGGACGTCGGTCTTGAGACCGATCACCGGTTTCCCGAGGGCTGAGGCGTAACCTATCTCAAATGCCGTGCCGGAGTCCACATCGGGTCCATCGAGAACCGCCACGAGCAGATCTGACTTCTCGATCCCGCGTAGGTCTTTCCTGTACAGCTTCCCATACTCTTTATCGGATTTGACCTTCCACAGTTGTCCGATATCTCGCTGAGGAAGAATCGTCTCAAACCCATGTCTTCTGAGAAACCGATCTAGTTTTAAGTTGAATTCGCGTTCCGCTTGCGAGAACAGTGGCCCAGCGATAAATACCTTGGTTCCCATCAGGCTACTTTCTTAAGTTTTCAAACTAAAATTTATTATGCCGGCGAGCTGGTGGGCGACCGTCGGGCGAAAGCCTGAGGAAACTCCGTCCATCTGACAGGAACGCGAACCTGCAAAGGTCCGGCCGAGAGGTCGGGGCAATGGAACAGAAACGACACCCTCCGACTCGCGCCATGATGCGGAAACGCTGAGGTCGTGTCGAGGGGGATGAAACGGCCATCCCGCGTGATGCAAGGACAAATTACCGCCAATGAATGCCTGTCCGAGGCGGGTGGTAGTCCGCTCAGCTAAATGTCGCCTAAAACAGAAGACGGGTTACGGCCAGCACGCCGGCGTTGATCACTTGGATTTTTGGATGGTTTCATCGGTAATACAAACTATTATACCCCTTCGTTTTCTAATTAAAGAATGATATCATGGGGAAGAAGTGGGGTCGATACAAAGCTGGTGGTAGAAGCCAGCCCGTCTCCTGTGTATACTGCGGACGCATGATACCAAGAATCAAAGCCGTGCCCGTGAGGAAGAGATATGGATTGGGAGATCTCCGCACAATCCCAAATATCGATCGGAGGCGCGTGTTTCTCCCAACCACAAAGGCATATGCATGTATTTCCTGCGCTAAGCACCGCCGGCTGATTTGATAGCCTTCACTATTCTGTGGATTTGGTTTTTTCTATCGTCCGCATGTTCGACTATGGTTCCAGTCACTATGATGTCTCCTCCGGCTCTGACCAATTCTCCTGCCGTTTCTGGGCTTCTCACCCCTCCCCCGACGATGAGCGTCACGTCCGTCCTTTCTTTTACCTCTCTGACCATCTTGGTTGGCACGTGGCGATCTGCTCCGGACCCTGCTTCTAGGTACACGAATCGCATTCCTAAGTATTGTCCGGCGAGAGCATATGCCACAGCTAGCTCTGTTCCGTCTCGAGGAACGAGGTTGGCTTTTCCGACCTTTCCTACTGTCCCTCCAGGCTCGATCAAGATATACGCCATGGGAAGTGTCTCAAGGTTGAACTTCTTGACAAGCGGCGCGCCTAGTCTTTGTGCTCCTGTGATGAAATAGGGATCGTTTGAATTGAGCATGCTCATGAAGAAAATGGCATCGGCGTGTTTGCTGATTCCAGCTTCACTCGCCGGGAAGAGGATCACCGGTAGGTCCGTCGTCTTTTTTATTTTCAAGACAGTCTCATCCAAAAGCTTTCCTTCGGAACGTGTCGAGCCTCCGACCATTATTCCATCTGTGCCGGCTTCGGCGACATCGGAGGCTATCTCGCCAGCGGTTTCAGGGGTTTGTTTGTCAGGATCTATCAGCGTGAGATGCGCGGCGCCATCCCTGGATATGGTGTCTCTTAAGTGTTTCTCGACCTTACCCACGGGGTTCCCTCGATTTGGGTCTTAATCCCCCATAACCGCACTTTCTGCACCTAGTTGCCTTCATGGGGTTGCGGGCATTGCAGCGCATGCATATCTTCACATTGAATAAGCGCTTTTCTGCCACCTCAAACTTAGCCATGATCTCACCTCTTCCTCCGTATCTCTTTGAATACCTCAGGTAATTTATCTATCAGGTCTGACGCTATGAATTCGTAGCCTTTTTCTTTTAGACATAGATCTCCCGCCCGCCCACACACCCAAGCCCCTGCAGTTGCCGCGTTGAATGGGTCGTTTCCTTGAGCTAGAAAAGCCCCCACGATCCCTGAGAGTACATCACCAGTGCCACCGACGCTCATTCCGGGGTTTCCGGTGCGATTCAGTTTAAGGTCACCGCTTGCTGAGGCAATAATGTCCACATGGCCTTTCACGAGGATCGAACATCCAAGTTTTTGGGCAGTCGACTTGACGTGTTCCATGCGTTCGTCCATGCCTCTGGGGATATCACTTCCTACTAGAAGCTTGAATTCTCCCACGTGGGGCGTGAGGATCCATGGCATTCCATGGAGCAGATCACGCGTGTTCGCCAGGGCTTTCAGTCCATCAGCGTCAAATAACGTCGGAAGCCTCGGATGTTTTTCTTTGAGTTCGCGGGCGATCTCGATGACGGCGTCCAGCGTTTTCGATGTGGTGCCCAATCCTGGTCCTACCACCACAGCTGTGGAACGTTCCAGCTCGCTCCGGAGCTCCGGAATGACGGAAGGTTCCAGGTCTTTGCAGGGCAATTTGAGGGTGATGAGATCGGGAGAGATGGAGTTTACGGCCCAAGCCGTTTTTTCCGGAGCTGCCACGATGACCAAGTCTGCTCCAGAACGCAGGGCAGCGAGCCCCACGAGCGCTGGGGCTCCCACATAGTGTGATCCACCGCCCACTATGAGTAACCTTCCAAAGTCTCCCTTGTGGGACTCAGGTTTTCGTTCGGGAAGTACTTTTAACACGTCTCTTTTTGATGTCCAGCGTTTGGTTTTCATCACGGTTCGACCTCAAAAAGAAATGTAGGTGAGATAATAAAGCTCTCAGGTTTTGCTATCTCATTGTCTGGGAATATCGCTTTTTTAAGGGTAATGATTAATTATTGATACAACGGGTGATGCTCTGTCAAGACCAGCATGGGTTAAAGGTGCCCCACGTATTGTTACTCCCATTCCAGGTCCTCGTGCAAAAGAGCTTGTGTCGCGTGATGAACGGGTGATGTCTCCTTCCTACACGCGGGCTGAGCCCATCGTGGCGACGGAGGGGTGGGGATGCTACGTAAAGGATATAGATGGAAACGTGTTGCTGGATCTCTCGTCCGGAATGTTTGTATTGAACTACGGATATTCTCACCCCCGGTTGATTCGTGCTGTAGAGCAACAGCTCAGGAAGCTCACACACTTTGCAGGAACCGATTTTTATTACGAGGCACAGGTCGAACTCGCGGAGCGTTTGGTGGACATCACTCCGGGTAACTTCCCAAAGCATGTTTATTTCGGAAACAGCGGAGCTGAGGCTGTGGAGGCGGCATTTAAATGCGTGCGCTGGCACACCCGTCGTCCGCACATGATCTCCTTTACCGGGAGTTTTCACGGGCGCACGTTTGGGGCGATGAGCTTGTCCGGCGCTCCGACCCTGCGTCGAGAACATTTCGCACCGTTGGTTCCCGAGGTGAGCCTCGTCCAGTTCCCAGATCCCTATCGCGGTCCCTTCAAGAGTTCCTCCGAGTGCATCGAGCATATACGGAATCGTTTGAGGAAGGACATCCCGGAGGAAAAAGTTGCCGCGGTGATCACCGAACCGATTCAGGGAACGGCCGGTTATGTGATTCCCCCGTCCGACTTTTATCCAATGCTGAAGGAACTCTGCGAGGAGAAGGGATGGATATTCATCGTTGACGAGATTCAAACAGGACTTGGACGAAGCGGCAAGATGTTTGCAATCGAACATTGGGATGTCGTTCCGGATATCGTGTGTGTGGCAAAAGCACTCGCTGGGGGAATCGCTCCCATAGGCGCCACCATAGCTGACGCGGAGGTCATGGACTGGGAACCAGGCGCGCACGCATCCACGTTTGGAGGAAATCTGGTTGCCTGCGTGGCGGCCATCGAGGGTCTGAAAATTTTGGAAGAGCAGAACTTGGTAAAACGTGCGGAAGAATTGGGTGAAATGGCGCTCAAGCGGTTGGAGGAGATGAAAGAAGGTTCCAGGCTCATAGGCGACGTCAGGGGGAAAGGTCTTCTTCTAGCGGTCGACTTGGTGAAGGATAAACGTACGAAAGATTTTGCTGTGAAGGAAAGGGAAATGCTGGTACGCGAGTCCCTGAACCGTGGACTTATAGTTTTCAGGGGCGGGAAATCAGCGATCCGGATCGCACCTCCGCTTACCATAGACAGACGGGAGCTTGAGCTTGGACTGGATATATTTGAGGAAGCCCTCAAAGAGGTCGAAAGAAAATGCTGATGCTGAAGGAACATTTCAGGGCAAACGACATGGGTCACTTGGTTGTGGGAAAGTTGGACGCGGTCGATCTCGCCAAAACATTTGGGACACCGCTCTACGTGATGGATGAACAGCGTATACGGGAAAAATATCGCAATTTTCACAGGGCGTTTTCCAGCCTGTGGCGAAATCTGCTGGTATGTTATGCCTTGAAAGCGAACTCGAACCTCGCGATCGTCAAGATCTTACAGGGCGAAGGTTCG
>CAZMCI010000033.1:0-11115 GCA_964564905.1 Hadarchaeota archaeon (SeqCode)
CCTCTTTGCTCGTGTTGAACCGTTCCTGCTTCAGGATCTTCCCGTCCACCGACATTATCGTTCCCTGGGTCTTTTTCAGGTGCAGGTCTAGCTCTACGACCATTTCGGGCATGTTTTTACCTTCGGTATTTCTTGGCTTTTCGGAGGTAATTCAAGCTGGGCCTTCATGCCAGCTTAACAAGGAGGAAAATCTTAACAGCATCCGAACATTTTCTGCAGATGGTGGCCCGGTCCCCACCCTACATCTGGAGCTTCCGCTCGGCCAACGCGTTTTTTATTATCTCCCTAGCTATTTCCACCAAGTCCGCAAATGTCCCGCGGCTGTACGCAAACGCGGAACTGTACCTCGCATCGGCGATAAATTGAGCGGCGGCCGCTTCCGGATGGGTGATCATCTTTTCTACAATAAACTTCTCGAACTCTCTCCTCAACTCGGGTTCCAGCGCCATTCTAGTCCCCCATGAGCACCGCGAACTGCAGAATCGCGGGCAATTTTCCAGCTATGCGTACACTGCCCCCAAGACGGATATCCCTCTTTGCTCCACGGAAACTCTGTGTTTTTTCATGCTGTGAGCCGTTCCCCTCATCTTCTTTATCTGCAGGTACCTGGTGATGCTATCCGCTTTTTCGATCACGCCCAGCTCGAAGATGCTGTCCGCGAGGAAGTATTCAGGGGTGTATTCAGTAAGCATGTTCATGGACGGGGTTTCCAGTATCACAAAAGAGGTCAGGCCGCTCTCCCTGAGGGTGTTAAAAAAATGATAAAGTCTTCCTCTCGCGGGCTCGATGGCAAACGAGCAAAAGGCGTTCAGGGAATCCAACGCGAAAAGAGAGAACCTGTCCCCCTCCCTCGTTTTATAAAACCGGATTATCTCCTCGGTCACCTTCACCACATCCAGCTTTCTCTCGGTTTCTCTGTATTTTCTCCTCAGCGAGCCAAAATCGGTTGCCTCAAGGTTCTCAGGCTTGCTTATCCCAATGCTTTCTAAGTTTCTAATGCAGCTTTCCGATGACTGCTCGAGAGAGAGGTAAAGGCCAAATTCTTTGCGTTTTTTGAGGTACCCACACATCAGTGAAATGGCGAAAGTCGACTTTAAGGTGCCCGGGACCCCAGTGACGAGATTTATCGAGTTCTTTGGGATATCGTCCTCAATGAGTTTGTCCAGCCCCCTCACGGACGTCTTAAGGGATATTTTTCTGCTCGGCATCAATTTGGTTATATGTGCTCAACTATTTAAAAGTGGAAGGTATACCATGAAGCTGAAGGGGATGAGGTGGAAGAAAAAGGAAAAACCATCTCGACCGGAGTACCCTCACTGGATCCTGTGATCGGTGGCGGGTTTCAACCCGGGACTCTCGCTCTCTTGATGGGCGAACTGGGCACCGGGTATGACGAGTTTTTGATAACGGCCTCGTGCAAATTAGCAGGGGCTGGTTCTCGACGTGAGGCTCCAGCCAACCAAAAGTGCCCAAAAGAGGTATGGTGGGCCACGTTCATGCGACAGCCGTCGGATATCATCGACGAGGTGTCTAAGAGTTTTTCTCCCGAGTTTTCGGAGGTATTTCGGAAGCAGGTGAAGCTGAAGGATTTTTTTCCGGAATACGCTAGAACGGCTCCGTACCTGCCCAGTAGGATCATGGAAGAATTTATAAAAGAGGGACACAAACCGCTAAAAACCCTCGAGGATCTGGGCAAGGCCGGGCTTCCGTCCAGTACCCTCCTCTTGGAATCACTGGCGGACTTTCTGAAAAAACACGCCCCCGATAACGTGGTCGTGATTCACACCTTAACGGATTTAGCGCGTATGTACCGCACATCCGAGGAGGAGTGGAGGAGTTTCTTGCTGTTCCTGTACTGGGTACAGAGGTCTGTCAAACGGTGGGGCGGAATTATTTACACGACCCTCATGAAAGGCTTCCTCGAACCAAAAATGGAAGCTGAGGTACTTCCATGTTTCGATAACATCCTCAGCTTCGAGCGGGAGATCCACGGACATGCCCAGAGGAGGGTGATGTCCATAAGCAAGTTCAAACGACTGGCCCTGCCGACGGAAGAAGTGGCCAAAATGCAGATTAAAGTCACACCGAGAACCGGTTTTGAAGTGGAGCGCATCAGGGTGGTCGAGAGGCTCAGATGACGAACATGTGAGGACAAACGTTCAACGGGTTTCATCTCACCCAGCGTACATTATCGATATAGAACGTCCCGGATCCCCCACCATGCGTGAAACCTGTGGCTTTGAACGGACAGGTGGCTTGGTAGAAATCTATCGTCGAAAAGCGGGTCTTGGATATCGTTATTTCTACCCACTGGTCGGTATTCTCCACGGGGCTCCACCCAAATTCACCCATAGAAAAGCCGGTGGAACTTTATAGTACACCCCCACCCTGATATCTCTTTATACCGCCTGTTGACTTCATCCAGAATTGAGGTAATCATAACCTCAGATTCTTGTATGCCGGATCCCTGTAGGTACCCGCCCCAGTCTGCCCAGTCGGTGGCAAATGTTTGGAAACACTTTGTTCCCTCCGGCGGGGCCTCTCTGGTGTAATCCCCGTTCCGGCTATCGCCGGTGGGTGGGTCTGACCTGACCCAGACCACGGAGCCCGACGGAATACCGCTATCGTTATAAACAAACTCCCACATCCGCGACCCGGCTTACGCTGTGGTTCGCCCCATCATCGGTGACCGTGAGCGTCACCTTGTACGTGCCCCCCCTGTGTACTGGTGGGTCGGGTTCTGGAGGCTCGAGCGAGGCGTACCGTCGCCGAAATCCCAGTCCCAGCTCACTATCGTACCGTCCGAATCCTTCGAGATGTCCGTGAACTGAACCACATCGGCAGTAGCGGGGAAAATGGGGTTAGGAAAAGGCGGAAACTGGGGAAATGTTCGTGCTCCTGACAAGTCTCACATAGTCCACGTAGAAGGTACCCCGAGTCTCTATCGTTATCTTGAAGATACCCTGGATACTGTCCATTTTCAGGTCCGGTTTCGCGTTAACGAATGCCTGAAGCGGAATGGTTACCTCCTGCCATGTGTTTGGGTCGTCCCACCCGTAAGCGCTTATGTACACCGATGCGGTTCCGCTCGGGTAGCCCCGGTCGTCCTCTATCTCCACCTTGAGATCGGCAGGTGTATTCACCCAGAATTTCAGCTCCTGGTAGGCCGAGAGATCTATCGTGTGTGCTCTGGGCTGATAAAGAAATATTCCCCAGCCGGCCCAAGTTCCGGAGTTAATTGATGTCCTAAAACACCTGCTGCCCTCCGGTGAACTCCTGCTCCTGTAGAAAGGGCTGAACCGTCCCTGGTTGCCATCGGACCACGTTATTATCGTACCCTCGTTTGGCAGCGCCCCCTCGTCGCTGTATACGACAAAAGTTTTCCCCCACAACCCTGCCAATCGATAATAAGCTTGACGGAGAGTCTTATTGTAGGTGTGCGGTGAAACCGCGGTGATACCCCACCATTCCTCGTTTATGTTACTTTCCCCAGGGATGTAGTCATAGTAGTTAGAATTTGCCCACTGACCGTTCGTGTCGTGCGTAGACGGGCTTCCAGCCTTCCACCACTCGTCGGACCACTCGAAAACCGTCCCGCCCAAGGCCACGCCCGCTGGAGCGAGGTTGGCTTCGATTTCCATCCACAGTGTTTCCACGTAATTCGCCTGGATGGACTGTTCCTCGCGCTGATATCTTGCGTCCCAGGCGTCCGCACCCCACTCGGTGAGGATAAGCGGCTTGTTTGTCCTGGCAGCATACTCTTCAAACAGCGTTCCGAACGACTGCCCCCTGTAAACGTTGAGTCCCCACGCATCTAGGGCAGAGAGCTGCTCATCCGCCGCACCGATCGACGAATCACCGATGTACTGAAGGTCAGTTGGCGCGGGCACGTTTGGCGGGTAGTAACCACCATGGGCGGTTATGACCGGGTGATAATTTTCCCCTTCGAGGTCATGCGCGGTTTGGGCGGCCTCCTGCAGGAGGGTGAACCAGTCCTGCATATCCCCACCGTAAAAAAGATTGACTTCATTGCCGAAACACCACATCAGGACGGCGGGATGATCCTTCCATTTGCTGACCATCTGCGCGAAGCCCTCTATCATCCGTCCTCTGACCGTTGGATCTGAGAGGTCCTGGTAGTAATCTACCCAGTATCCCATGATCACGTACAAGTTGTTGTTGTATGCGGCATCCATCGCCTCGGCGGTGGCCCCCGTGGCGTCGTAAACCCTGATGGTATTTGCACCCATTTCTCTTATCAGCGGGAAGTCCGTGCCGTAGGTGTTCGGGTCAGTCCACCAGTTGTAACTCCAAACGTCCTTTCCCACGGGTACCGGTGAATAGTCCACACCGCGGATGACGAACGGCGAACCGTTAACATAGAGGACGTTGGTGGTTGGATCTATTTTCACCGTAGAAGCCTGCAAAGTGGGGCCTGGATCGGTTTTGGACGGAGGCTTGGCAAATCCAAGGGGGATGACTGTGCTCACGAGTAACAGAAAAACGCTGAAGAGCCCGATGAGCTGCTTTTTTGTCATCGTCCTCGCGATAATCTCTGTGGGGACCTGTTTTTTAATGATGCACTTAAATTTTGACGGGATTTTGGAGGGGAAGTTACCAATTAATGCGGAGTTTCACCTGCCGGATTAAATTTTTGGCCTAATTTTGGTCGCTGCATTTCTCCACCATCATCCGCTGTTCGAGGGTTGCAAGCTGCCTTTTTTCCACAGCCCTCGGGTCCAAAGGAACAATCAGCACGGCACGGTGTAGCGATATGCCCTCGCAAATATCGGTGAGAAATTTGAGCGTGAGGTTAAACCCATTCGTCGCAATGAGTTGTTCCACACCTTCCAGAAACACGACCCCGCCCTTTTTCCGCTTGACGAACTCCAGGATAGTATCGCGCAGGATGTCCAGATCTGCTGGTGAAATAGCGTCCTTGACCTCCTGCGTGCTTAACCAGATCATGCGCATTTTTTCGAGTCCGTACCTGCGTTTTGCCTGGGCGGGAGGAATGGAGGTTATGCACAACGAAGGAGTCCCTCCTGCGCACTGTTGTTTCAGGAGTCCAAATGCCTTGGAGAGTTTTTCCCCCTCGATAAGATAACTTTCTCCGGCCTCCACCGAGAAGCCTGTTTTTTCCACTTTTGTGACCCTTGAAGGCGAAGGATGGATAAACACCAACGTTTTTTTGATGGTGACCACCTCTACAGCGGCCATCGCCAGGCCCAAAAAAGGCACCAGGAGAAGGGAAGAAGGGCTGAAGCAGAAAACCAAAGTTCCGAGCAGAAAATACGCTCCACCGAATATAGCTGCAATCGTCCCTATGAGGTAGGCCGTGCGCTTTTTGGACTTGTACGCGAAGAAAGTCGCACCGCTTAAAGCAAACATCAAAACAGACACGAAAAGAAGGACATAGACGAGCATTTTTACCCCCACCCTGAAGCTTTTCGTCAAACCTCTTTTTACTTCAACTTATAATCTGTCCCGTCCTTCCTAAAAAAGCATGAAGCAGCGGTGGGGTTCCAAAAAAAGCTTTGGAGCGGTCATTTACCTCTCTCTCGTTGAAAAAATCTTCTTTTCCTGACAACTAACAAATAAAGCAAAGCCGACCCAACACAGATGCCAGTACCGGCGGCCACCAGGGTCGTCCAGGACAGATGGATGAACGCAAAACTATTTTTCCGTTGACACGCATCATACATAACGAGCTGGATGGACGAAAACAGGCCTAAAGTCAAGAAGGTTCTGGAAAGCTACGGCATGGTCGACATCTTGCAGGTCGAAGACAGTTCGATCCCGCTTTACTTTGTCAATTTTCCGAAGTTATCTGACGAAGAACGGGTCTTGCTCAACGAGGCAAAGGACAGGATAAGACCCGAGCTCATGGAAAAGCCGGTGGGGGTTCCCCCATCCGAAAGAAAGGAGTTCTTCGCAAACGAAATTTTGAGGTTGATGGAAAAACCCTGGAAGAAGATCTCCCCAAAACGGAGGAGGCTCCTGGCAGAAATTTTGACCGATGAATGCGTCGGGTACGGTCCGATCGAACCCATGCTGGCGGACGAGAACCTCGAGGACGTTATGATAATAGGGACGGGAATGCCCGTTTACGTTTTCCATCAAAAATACGGAATGTGCTCGACAAATGTGGTTTTCACCGACGAGAAGGTCCTCAGAGGGGTAATGGAAAAGGCCTCGCTGGACGCCGGGAGAAGGCGCGTGGATATCCGGTCTCCGCTCCTCGACACCCGAATGCCAGACGGAAGCAGACTGAATCTCATCGTCCCACCAATTTCGATCACCGGACCCGTGGTTTCGATAAGGAGGTTCAGGAAAAAGGCGCTCAACATCGTGGACCTTATAAAACTTGGAACCCTCTCCGTCAACGCCGGGGCGTTCCTCTGGCTCCTAGTGGAGGGCATGGGTGTAAGACCCTCCAATCTTTTAATAGCTGGTGGAACCGGGTGCGGCAAGACAACGACCCTGAGCGCCATATCGATCTTTGTTCCGGAACGTGAGCGCGTGATCTCGATAGAAGACCCCGCGGAGCTTCACCTCCCCCAGAGGCACTGGGTAAGGCTCGAGACACGTCTGCCCGCCGAGGGTCTGGAAGAGGTAACCATGGGGCAGCTCGTTAAAAACGCGCTGAGGATGAGGCCAGACAGACTTATCATAGGGGAGGCAAGGGGACCGGAAATCCCCGACGTTTTCGCCGCATTTTCGGGCCATGTCGGATGCATGAGCACGATTCATACGAACACCACCGCGGAGGAAACCCTGAGCCGCCTCACAAAACAGCCCATAGGGGTCCCGGAACTGTTGCTGTCGGCCCTCGATGCCATAATCATGGAGCACCGTCTTTACCTCCCAGGTCAAAGGCATATCCGAAGGATAACTGAAATAGCAGAAATAGCGGGAATGGAAGGAGGCAGGGTAAAGCTGAACCAGACCCATCGCTGGAACCCCGCAAAGGACGAACTTCAACCGGTCGATGCTCCGAGTCTCACGATAAAACAGATCTCCCAGCTGAGCGGGATAAGCCACAGGGATATCGTCCAGGAACTCGGGCGAAGGGAGAAAGTCCTTCGGTGGATGGTCAAGAAATCCTTGAGCACCGGAGAGATATACAAAAAAGTGCAGGAGTACTACCTGGAGCCGAGAGCCGTATTAAAGAAAATTAAGGGTTAGTCTTTTGTAGTCTGCCCCCAACTATCGTAGGGGCCCCCATAAGGGTTGACCAAGATGCACAGCCTCGCGCAAACCAGCACCATCATCGGAACGCAAAGCTCGGTTTACATCGAGCTGACCTGCAGAAATCTGGGCATTAGCCCGCTCTGCAAGCGATTTGAACCCCCTACCGGCAGGGATGGTAAACGCGCCTGCTTCACAGCAATCTGTACGCTACTTTCACCTAAACTTGGAGGGAAGGGGAACCGTCTTTTCACCCTCTCGGACGGGGTCTCCCTGCCCGATTAAGATGAGAACTATGAGACATCTGAAGAACCGCTGTGACGGGGGGTGTCCGCCTTCATGACCGAGGAGTGGGACACGCAGTTCAGGGAAAGAAACATCTGGCCGCTGGTCGTGGGCATCGCCTTGATAATCCTGATAGTGGGCGGCGTGGGGCTGGCCATCCAAGCTTATAAGAGTTACCTCAACAAGCCACCCGTCATCGATTCAGTGATAATGCCTTTCGGTGGGGAAGCGTCCGTCGGTGTTCCCATCACATTGGGCATAAAAGCCAGCGACCCCGACGGCGATGTTTTGAGTTATACGTGGAGCTGCGAGGAAGACCCGTCCATCAATTCGCGCACGGAGAACGAGTTTGAATGGATCCCCTCCACCCCCGGGACTTACCACATAACAGTGACGGTTACCGATGGAATCAACGACCCCGTAAGCCGCTCGATCTTGATCATCGCCGGCACCACACAGGTTCCCCCGCAGGCCGACATTTCCGCCCCCGCGAGCATCAAGGCGGGAAGGGAAGCCGTATTCAGCGCCGCAGCATCCACCGACCCCGACGGCAGCATAGTCAGCTACGAGTGGGACTTTGGGGACGGGACCACCGGATCCGGGAAAGAAGTGACCCACACATACACCGCGCCCGGGTCCTACAACGTGTCATTGACAGTGACCGATAACTCTGGATTGACGGATGTAGCTGTGGAGAATGTAACGGTCGTCGAGGCGCCGTCACCGCCGTACAACGTTGAAGAGTATTTCATCCCCTCGGGTTGGATGGGCGACACGGGTGATATCGAGCTCAACACGGCTTCTACAATTGATCCTCACTCGGGATCGACCTGCATCAAAATCGTTTACACGCCGGCCGGGACCAATGGGTGGGCCGGCATCTACTGGCAGTCCCAAGATCAAAATTGGGGAGATTATCCAGGGCACGATTTGAGCGGGGCGACGAAATTGACTTTCTGGGCAAGGGGGGAAAACGGGGGAGAGAAGGCAGAGTTCAAAGTTGGAGGGATAAAAGAAACCGGCAAGCCGTACTACGACTCTATCTACCCTGCTGTGGGTACCGGTGTCCTCGTACTCACAAGCACGTGGCAACAATACACCATAGACCTGACTGGGAAAGATATGAGCAATATTATCGGTGGGTTCGTCTGGGCCACCAATAAAACCAACAACCCGGATGGGTGTACCATTTATTTGGATGATATCGTGTTTGAAGCCTGAGTTTTCGGTGTACGGCTCGACCTCGAGGGGAACGCCCGGTAGGTGATTCTTCCATCTCTTGTTTTCCAGAGCCCTCAGGAAATCAAAAATTTTCACCGAGGTTTTTGTAAATTCGAGCGCTTTCTTTCCTATCTTTTCAGCAGCCATTTCCACAACGGCTTGAACACAACTTTCCTGCCGCCAACGATTTCCTCGTCCTCAAGGTCCCCCGTGAGGACCACTCCTCGCTTCAGCTTGAACTCCTCCATCGCCTTGAGCAGGGATTTCACCTCCCTTTCTTTCACGTCCGGGCCGGATATGTCGTGACAAACTTGAATCAATTGTTTTATTTTGGGCCCTTCTTTCATCACGAAGTCCACTTCCCTTCCGCTCCTGTCCTTCCAGTAATAGATGCCCCTCGCGGGTTTCTCGGATGCCCACCTGAGTAACTCGACCGCGGCGGCGTTCTCGTAAAGCTTGCCCAGATTCTTGCCCAGTTTGAATCCAACAACGTTTGCTATCCCGTTGTCCACGCAGTAAATCTTCCGCGGGTATTGCAGCTGGTCTTTAACACTGTAAGCGAAGACAGGGACATCGAAGAACAAAAATGCCTCCCGGAGGTATCCGAAGTAATTTTCAAGAGTTGGGACGGAGATTTTTATCCCTCTGCTCCCAAGCATCCTCGAGAACTTGCTGAAGCTGATCAGGTTCGCGACGTTGCTACAGATGAAGTAGGCGATCTCCTCCATCACCTTCGGTTTCCTGAGGCTGATCCTCTCGAGCACATCCCTCGTGATTATGTCGTGAAAAAGCTGCTCCAGGATTAGCTCCTTTTCCTGGCTGAGGACGACCTCCGGAAACCCGCCAAATTTCATGTATTCGTCCAAGAGTTTTCCTATTCTCGCCCTGTCCCCCTCAGCGAAGTACTCCTTCTTGGTATCAAACCCCTTAAAATTCGAAAACTCCCTGAAGCCCAGGGGAAAAACGACCGTGGTGATGTGCCTACCGGTTAACAGCTTAGCGTATTCCTTGCTC
Source organism: Hadarchaeota archaeon (SeqCode) (assembly GCA_964564905.1). Lineage (GTDB taxonomy): Archaea > Hadarchaeota > Hadarchaeia > Hadarchaeales > Hadarchaeaceae > B75-G9. The sequence goes on from CAZMCI010000033.1 coordinate 9,712, forward strand.
AGGAGCGACCGACTCGAACCGCTTACAAATATCTTCATACGTCCCTTGAATTCATCGTGGATGCTCCGAACGTATTTCTCCCACCCTTCGATCCGCTGAACCTCGTCCAAGAAAAGGTAGAGTTTGCCGAGCTTGAACAGCTCCTCGGAGTAGATGAACTCGATTATCCCGTCGAAGTATCCCTCGTCAAGCGGCAGGAGTCTACGGTCCTCGAAGTTGATGTAGATGACCCTCCTCCGGTCAACTGTTTCCATAAGTTTCCTCATTGTGAGGAACATCAGGTACGTCTTCCCCGACCGCCTCACGCCCACGATGTCGTTCACGAGGTTCGTCTCGGTTTCGAGGGACCTCTCTCGCTCCTTGGCCTCCGGTAGGCCCCGCTCCCAAACGCGGTGGATGGCTTCTGTTATTAAGTCTATTTTAGAATTTTTCATATTATCATAAAGTATATTTAACGATTTAACATAAAAGGTTATTGGCTATGTTCGAGTGGATGGTCAGCGGGACTACCACAAAGCTAGTAAAAAGGTTGTTTTACCCGTCTGAGATCAGGGCCACGCACCCCCTAAACTGATCTTATCGGTGGGTTTTGCTGGGTCACCAATAAAACCAACAACCCAGGTGGATGTACCATTTATTTGGATGATATGGTGTTTGAGCCTTAGGCTTATATCATTTTGCCAAGCCAATCTCAAAAAATAAAAATAGATCTCCACGGTCTCGGTACGTGTCCGTGGAGGATTACTTTAGTTTACTAAACTGGAATCGGATCAGGCAAGTTCGTGTCCTGGAAAATCACTGCACCCGTGCTCGCATCTTTTATGGTTAGGCTGGTAGGTTTGAAATTTTCTGCATCGGTGCCCTTAAAGATTATCACAAGTGTCGAACCGGAACCCGCTTTCCAAGGCCACTGGGCTACTTCCAAGTCAGGCGGATTAGCTGTCACCCATGATATATCTACGTAGTCACCCGCTCCAGCGTCAGGAAGTTTCTCCGCGGAACCACGGGCATAATGATCGGCGGGTGCACCCGCGCCATACCATCCACCTTCGACCTCAATGCTGATCGAGCCAGCTTGGATAGCATCCGGGCCCCAGTTTTTCAGAACTACTTTCATTTCGTTGTTAGTCGCATCATTCTCGACCCTATCAGTTACCAGCATCGCGTTTATTCCCCCACCTGAGGGCGAAATTGCACCTAAGATTACCGCAACTATCCCAACTCCTGTTATGGCTAAAACTATGAGCAACATCGTAGCAATTACTGGAGAAACACCCTTCTTGTCAAATCCCTTCATTTTCCCCCAGTGTTCACTTACACTGACACAGATATTTAACTCTTCACCGTGGCGGGTACTTGCAAAGCGCAAACTTTCACCTTGTTATAGTTTTGAACTCTTTACTA
>CAZMCI010000034.1:0-10811 GCA_964564905.1 Hadarchaeota archaeon (SeqCode)
CCATTCCAGAGAGCAGCTGGGATTCCATGGCAATTGGCTATAAATGGTCGGATTATGGCGGTGTCAAATTTCTCTCACCTGCTGGAAGCACAGACTTCTTGGCTTACCTGTACCAGTTTCCTGCGGCCTGGATAGACTTCAGGGAAAAGCATGATGGGTATGCGAACTACTGGCAGAACGCAATAGCAGCCTTGGAGGCCAACCGTGAATTCTGTTTGGAACAAAGTGCTAATAATGGTTGGGTTCCCCTCTGGGGCTTTACAGCAAATAACGGCAAAAACGGCACATATCTGGGCTACAGGGACACATTCGATGGAACCGTGGCCCCCTCGGCTGTCGCGGCTTCCATACCGTTCATTCCCGAGTTCGCGATTCCAATGCTGAAAGCGATGTACACGGATTACCATGCCCAAATTTGGAAGGAATATGGATTTGTGGACGCTTTCAATCCGAACCAAGGTTGGTATGACACCGATTACATAGGGATTGACCAGGGCAATATGGTCCTGCTGATGGAAGCTTTCAGAAGCGGGCTCGTCTGGGATGAGTTCATGCAAGTTTCTTATGTGAGGGATGGATTAAGCAAAGCAGGTTTCGTAGATGGGTTTCATACCGACGGGGAAGGGTTCATACGGGATTGGTTGGTTATAGGTCCCTTCGGCTCCAGCGAAGAGGAAGCGTTTCAAACTGATTTCATTGGAGAGACAACCATCACCGTTTCTCCAAAGGCGGGGGATGTGGCAGGCGGGAAAATTTGGAAGGAATATCACTCCGCGTTTGGACACCCGACATCCAACTTCATAGACCTCTACCGGGTGTTTCAGCCTAACGAAAACGTGGGTGCATATGCGTTTGTTACGGTGGTTTCGGATAGTTACAAAGTCCTCAGGCTGAAGGTGGGAAGTGACGACGCTATCAAGGTGTGGGTAAACAATGAGCTTGTTCACAGCAACCACGTGGCGAGAGGCGCCGCGGAAGATCAGGACGTGATTCAGAATGTAGTCCTCAACCCAGGATCAAACAAGGTGCTGGTAAAGGTCACCAATGCATACGGTGGGTGGGGATTCTACTTACGTTTCACAGATTTCGCATAAAAAATGAAAAATTACCCCCGGGTTCCTTACGGGTTTTTATCGGTGGCCGCTGGTGTGTTACGTTGAGTTAGACAAACGCGATCCAGTCTATGTACAAAGAGCCACTGACTCCAGCGGTTCCGCCTTCAAAAATTATGTTTAATTGTCTTAGATCGCTGAGGTTCAAATTCGACCCGGAGGTGAACTCGCTCAGCGGAATGGTTATCTCTTCCCAAGTAGTCCCAACATTTCTGTGAACGCTGGCGTTATGTGAGAGGGTGTTGTTGTGTACATCTTCGTTGCTGAGGGTTCCGATGTTTTCGGGTGCGACACCGAACAGCTCTTCAGCAAGCTGAGCTGGGGTCTTGCCGTATGCCTGTTGGGCGTTGGTGGAGGACGACTGAGTGAATACGAGTTGAGCTGCTTGAGCATCGGAGAACTGAAGCGTGTCCTGTAGTTCGATCTTGAACTGCATCTGACCGTCTGCCCTCACTGCCATCCTTAACTCACTTCGTCCGCTGACGTCGTACCCGTTTCCTATGCTCACCGAGATCGGCTCAGTGGATATGTCGCCAGGAACCATAAAGCTCCAGTACCCGCTCCATGCGCCTTGAGGAACATCGACAGTAAATTTCAACGCAGATCCCTCACCTACTTGCACGAACTCGAAATTGTTGAGGTCTGGAGGATAGCCGCCCATCATTCCAGCACTTGTATTCGAGAAGTTCGATCCCAAGCTTTGGTCGTCGAAGTCATCGAATATCAGCGCCCCCTCAGGTGTCGAAATCGGAGCACCAACACCAGGGGCACCACCAGAGAGGAGAAGTACCGTTGCAGCCACCACTGCTATTACCACGATTATTCCGACCACCGCTGGCAGACCAAGACCTCTCGTTTCCATTTTATCCCGTATTAGCCTTGTTCGCGACGCCTTTTAAATCAGTCCAAAAATTCCGTCTGTTCCGCTATTTGTCGGATAGTTTAAATATCCGATTTTCGAGGTCCCAGGGGGTCTGCTTCTCCGCTCCAGTACAGCGAGGTTTTAAATCTCCTTGATACAAAATGTCGGAGTTGGTGCTGTGTCCGGACCGAGAAAAAAATTGAATAAAAGAGGAGTGGTGCTGGCGGCACTAGCTATAGTTTTGATGGGTTCACTGACGGTGTTCTATTTCGGCTCACAGGGTCGGAGGTTATTGCTTCTTGTGGAGGATCCCTCTGGCGACGATTACGGTCCCGGAACATACACATATCCGGTGGATTACACTTTCAGGCTGGAAAACTTCGGCAAGAGGGAAACGTTTGACGTGGTCCGATTTGCGGTGTACGATGAAGGGGAAAGCTTGGCTTTCGAGTACGGGATCTCTCAACCGATAGTCGATCCGTGGAGCGGAGATCAAACAAAGCTCTATGACATAAGCCTCCAGGCGGTGGATATATACATAGATAACGGTTCTCCCGGAGGAAATACGGAGACGATTTTCGACAGGACGGTTCCGGGAAATTTGGAGAAAAACCCGAACGGAACCATAAACGCGGTAATAGAGGAAGAAAGCGCGTGGGAGTATGCGATAAGGGCGCACGGATGGGACGTGAACGTCTTCAAGACACCCACTGGCGAAAATAACGGCAAAATGGATGTTGGAAGCGTGGCAGTGGAGAAAGAAGAAGGAATCATAACCGTGAGGGTGCCGAAGTCCGCTGTTGGATCTCCAACTCCCGATTGGAGGATTACAACGTTTATGTTCGGCGTGGACTATGGAAATGCTCGTGTAGTGGATGCCCATGCGTCAAGCTGGCATTTTGGGGGTGGGAGGGGGGACGACTCCGATCCGAACATAATAGACCTGATAGTTCCACCTGGGCGAACCCAAGAGGAAATCCTCGATTTCGAGGAATCTTCCCCGGTGGTTCTTCCTGGCATACCTTTGAGTTCGGGGACGTACGCCTCCGAGAAGGGCACGGTTTCGGTGAGCGTGGAGAGCACAGCTCTCGATGTTTCGAATATCCCACCCATCGACAACGTGCTTGACGAGATAGTCAGAAGAGGGGTGCTTTATTTCTGGGAGATGGCTGACGAAAATACCGGCCTGGTGAGGGACACGACAAAATATCCCACTGAGGAGTTTCCGGCGAGTACAGCTGCCACCGGCTTTGGTCTCACAGCTCTCGTCATCGGAGCTGAGCGCGGGTGGCTGGACAACGACGCAGTCTACGAACGGGTCTTGACGACGCTGAACAGCTTTTATGACAATACAGCCGAGAACGAGAACGATCTGGTGGTTGATGGGAAAAACGGATTTTTCTACCACTTCATCCGCATGTCGACTGGGGAGCGATGGGAACCGGCAAAGCTGAACAAGCCCGGGGAGAGTTCGGAGCTTTCCACCATAGACACGGCCCTGCTTCTAGCAGGCGCGCTGACCGCCGGGGAGTATTACAAGGGAACGGATGTGGAAAACTTGGCCAAGGGAATTTACGAACAAGTCGACTGGTCCTGGATGCTGGCAGAGGACAACACCCTGTATCACGGTTGGACTCCGGAGAGGGGATACCTACCAAATAGGTGGGAATATTACTCCGAGGCCATGCTGCTCTACTTGTTGGCGGTGGGCTCTCCAACCCATCCGATACCCCCGGAAAGCTGGGATGCTTGGGAGAGGCCACTGACGAAGATGGGAACCACTTCCATGTACATAATGTCCCCTCCGGAAAGTCTCTTCACATACCAGTACTCTCATGCGTGGGTGGACTTTAGAGATAAGCATGACCATTATGCAAATTACTTCCAGAACTCGATAAATGCAACCCGCAATAACAGAAATTTTGTTATATGGGTGGCTATCAACAGTCCGAGCGACAAATATCTGGCGTTCGATGATGATGTGTGGGGACTGACCGCCGGAGACGCACCCTGTACGAAGACGGGGTACAAGAATTACGGAGCACATCTGGGAGGATACGACGGGACCATACATCCATACGGAATGGTGGCTTCCATGCCGTTTGTGCCGGAACTCTCCAAGAGCGGTATAGAAAATGGATTGCTCTCGAGGTACGGCCGGGAGATATGGAGAGAGTACGGATTCACCAGCGGGTTCAACCCAGATGTGGACTGGTATTCCCATGATTACACCGGAATAGATGTGGGGATACAGGTGCTGATGGTTCAGAACTATCTCGATAACTTCGTATGGAATATTTTCATGAAAAATGAGTACGTGCGGCGGGCAATGGATCTAGTTGGTTTTGAGAACGGCCAGCTGGAGGGTAACAGGGCGGTTACTCCCGAATACGAAAACGAATACCTCACACCCACGGAGACACCCGAGGCCGCCGCGGTTGGGGCGCCGGCCTCAGTTGCGGTCGACGGAATCATCCAAGAGTGGAACGATGCGAAGTGGTACGAGGTGAGCGCTTCAGATATCGTGCTGGGATCGATTCGTATGGATATAGAAAATGTGGGTGGGAGGTTCTCCGCCATGTGGGATGAAACGAATTTGTACCTCGTGGCTGACGTGACCGATACCATTCTCGTCTCAAATATAGAACCGGATGACCTTCACAGCTTCTACAGGACCGACAGCATAGAGTTTTACATCCAGCCCGATCGTTTCATACCCGATGCCGGAGGGATATTCAAGATAGCCGCGATACCGTTTGATACGGACGGAAATCCCCAGGCGGTCAGGCACGAGGATACGAACCCAGGGCCGATATCGAGCGTCGCTCCGGAGGTGCAGGTAGCCTCGAGCGAGACCTCCACAGGGTATATAATGGAAATCGCGATCCCCTGGAAGTACTTGAACGTAGATCCGGACTCCGGGGATAAGCTTGGATTCACCTTCACCATTCACAACACATATTTCACCGATGCTGAGCCGGGCGAATACGTTAGGACGGGGATGCTTTCCTGGACTCCGGTACCCGTGGTGTGGACCAGACCGTCCACCTGGGGAATACTGACGCTGGAGTGACCCCTCGACCACCAATGTTTTTAAATCACTTGTGCTTAAGATGGAACGGTGCCGTCCGTGGGGTTAAATGAAGACGGAAAGCTGGGTCCAAAGATACTAGGTCTTTTTGTCCTCATCATCCTGTTTGGAGCCGGATTGGTTTTCATGATGCCTTCGGCTTACGGCGATGTCATGGTTTATCATTACTGGACCTCCGGCACAGATAAGGAGGCGATGGAAACGCTGGCGAGCTCATTTGAGGAGAATACGGGGATCTCGTTGGATCTGAATGCGTTCACAGGATACCAGGACAAGATATCATTGGTGATCGACTCCAATCCTCCTGATCTCGCTGCCCACTGGTTTAACAAATATTACGAAAACTACGCGCTCAGAGGTTCGCTTCTGGACCTGACCGACTTTTGGGCGGAGGAGGGTCTGGATGATGTCTTTCCGCAGAAGGTCGCTAAGCTGGTTGAGGTCAACGGGAGGAAATACGGGGTTCCACTGGATATACACTGGGAGGGAGGGGTGGTTCTTTACAACCTCCGCGTGTTCGGTGAGCTCGGTTTGAGCGTTCCTCATACTTGGGAGGAATTTCAGACCACACTTCAGACGTTAAAGGCAAACGGAGTTGAGCACCCAATAGCCATGGGATTTGCGGATGCATGGCCCAGAGATATGGTGTTCACCGCAATCTTTGCAGCAGTCGCCGGTCCAGATTTCTATCTCGGTTTGGCGAACGGGGAAAACAGCTGGACGGATGCTCCCGTGCAAGAAGCCTTTGAGATTTACCGGCAGTGGGTGGAAAATGGATATTTCGACCCCTCAGCTCCCGGACTGGACTGGGAGGAGGCGCTGAACACTTTCATCAACGGTGAAACAGCGATATATTTCATGGGAGACTGGGCCGCCACCGCCCTGAAGAAGATAGGATGGCAGCCCAACGTCGATTACTACGTGGATTTCATCCCAGCAAAGCCAGGGATCGAGCAGTTTGGAATCCCAGACGTGGAGGGATTTGTGATACCGAGCAAAGCGAATAACGTGGAGGGAGCGAAGGAGTTTTTGAAATTTATGGCTAGGGCCGACGCGCAGATCGCATTTGCATCGATAAAGGGAAGCATTTCTCCCCATTCGAACGCGCAGATTCAGACGTATGGTGACAACATCCAAATTTCCATGTGGCAGAAAGCCGAAAGCTGGGATTGGGCGCTTCCGTTGATGTGGTACTTTCCCCAATCGGTCAGGAACGTCTTTGGGGACAAGATGTACGAGATATGGTCCGACCCGACAGGTGTGGACATAGCCAGCATATGCGCGGAGATCCAGCAAGCGGTCTAAAAGGGACTTTGCCCGTTCCTTTAGCAACCGGTGGACCACCCCCTACCGGCGGTGAGGTTAAAAGAGAGGAGTACCATCACTAAAAAGAGTTGGTAGTGTGGCTTCACTCACGGAAAAGAAAACCGCATACCTTTTCCTGCTCCTCCCACTGGTGTGTGTCGGGTTCATCCTATTCACGATCGGGTACCTCGTCGTGTCCAGTTTCACTTCAGGGGGAACATTTGTCGGATTTCAGAATTTTACAAAGCTTTTCACGAGCGATCCGTACTTCTGGCCAGCGCTGTGGCACAATATCTTCTGGATGATATGGGCGGTGATCGTCCCGATCGGAATAGGGCTCGTGTTTGCGATCCTCCTGAGCAGGAATATTCGAGGTGAAAAAATATTCAAGGGCGTAATCTACTTCCCCGCCCTGCTCGCGGGTGCCACGATCGGGGTGATATGGAACTGGTTCTATCTGCCGGAGGATTATGGTGTCCTGAACTCCATCCTGGGTAAGTTGGGATTGTCAAGTCTGGCGAACCCCAATAAGCTGTGGATAAACGATCCCAGTTCTCCCGTCCCGTTCCTGTGGCTGATCACGATTCCCATCTTGATGACCTCAATAGGTCTGATGGTCCTGTCGTTCCGTCCGAAGATATCGAAATTTAGTTTTGTGGGTGTGTGCGTGGGCTTGGGCGCAGTTTTTCCCCTCGTTCTTCATTTCACCGGCATGGTTTCCACCTCGCTTATCTCCATTTTGCTCGCCTCCAGTTGGGCTGGATCGGCCATCTCGATGGTAATGTTCCTGGCCGGAATGCAGAGCATACCGCGAAGTCAGCTAGAGGCTGCCAAGATAGATGGCGCTTCAGAAGCCCAGACTCTCCGGCACGTAATATTGCCCGCCCTCAAACCCATATTCATAATTTTAATCATTCTTTCCGCCATCAGCTCTATGAAGGCATTCGATATAGTGTACACGCTGGCCGGTGCCGAAGGTGGGGCAGGTCATCATGCGGCCGATGTCCTTGCGCTTTATACCTATAGGGAATTGAAGGTCGGGGATTACGGATATGCTAGCACCATAGGGCTTGTCGGTATTTTGGTCACGATGATACCGGTGATCATCTATTTGATGTGGATCCGCAGGAGGGAGGCGGAAGAATGAGGATATCGTTCAACTGGAGAAGGTTCTCTCTATATGCGGCGATAATTATACTGTGTCTGGTCTGGATACTTCCGCTTCTCACCGTGGTCTTCGCTTCCTTCAAAACCGAGGCCGAGATTAAGACCACCTCCCCCCTTTCTCCTCCGTCCAGCCTGTTCACGGGGAACTACCTGGAGAGCCTTACCGAGGGTAGCCCACCGATAGGCACGGCTTTTAAAAACACCCTGATAATAACAGTACCTGCTGTGGCCGGGTCCATATTTTTGGGGGCATTGGCGGCATATCCTCTTTCCAGGTTGAGGTTCAGGGGGAGCGTCTACATTTACATGCTTCTGATATTCGGGATGATGTTCCCGTACCAATTGGTCATGGTTCCCCTTTATCAAACCGCAAGTGCGCTTGGGCTGTATCAGTCAATAGTGGGAAATTACACAGCGGTGATCTTGGCCCACATAGTTTTCGGGGTACCCTTCTGCGCGTTCATCCTGAGAAACTTTTTCAGGGGGATACCTCGCTCGTTGCAGGATGCAGCGATGATAGATGGTTGTTCCCACTTCTCGTTCTTCTGGAAGGTATTGCTGCCGTTGGCCCTTCCGGCTCTTGCGGTGTTGGCTTTGCTCCAGTTTACCGGGATATACAATGACATGCTCTGGGCCCTGGTGCTGATGCCTAGGGTGGAGACATACCCGATAGCGACGACGCTGGCGAGTCTTTCCACCACATCCGGAACCTCGTACGGAATCCTCACCGCGGCGGGTTTCTTGGCGGTCATCCCCACGCTTCTGCTCTTCGTGTTTTTGCAAAAATACTTCTTGAAAGGTCTGGCAGCGGTCGGCCAATGATTCAGCGTCTCATCCCATTTCTACCCTTACGTGGTGGATTTTTCCATCACGCAAGTCCGGCAGATATGGTTCCCTCAACGGTTTTCCGTCGAGAGTTACCTTCTTCACACCACACTCGACATGTTTTGGATTTTTTATCTCTATCTCGTACTTCGTTTTCCTGTAACGCCGCAGGATTTTGAGCTCTCCCCACTTTTTCGGAATGCAAGGATCTATCAGCAAACCCTTTTCAGTCGGTCTTATGCCTAGAATCCATTCCGTGCTGACCTTGAATAACCACGCCGCGGAGCCTGAATACCACGTCCAGCTGCCCCTTCCGAAAAGAGGCGACTGAGGACCGTCCGTGTTTCCGGGGAGGGCGTATGGTTCTCCTTGGTAGGTATCGGCATCCAGCCCTCGCTTGGGCGGAGACATACGGGAATACACATCGAAGGCTTTATCTCCCCGTCTTAATTTGCAATAGGCCAGTATCGCCCACACCGCCGCATGGGTGTACACTCCTCCGTTTTCGCGCATCCCTGGGGCATACCTAGTGATGTATCCGATCGATTCGTCCGGGTGGGTATAGGCAGGATGGAGCAGCAGAGGACCGAAATCCCTCATGAGGTATCTCTCTACGGACTCCATTGCCTTTTTTGCACGATCCGGCGGTGCGGTCTCGTTTATTACGCTCCATGTTTGGGCGTTGAGGTATATCTTTCCCTCCCTGCAGCTGGAACTTCCTATAAGTTTTCCGTCATCACGAGAAGCTCTCCAATACCACGATCCGTCCCACCCCCATCTGTTGATGGCCTTCTTTAATTTCTCCGCCTGCCGCTTCATGTGGGAGGCTTTTTTTCCGTCTCTCATTCTCCTGCAGACCTCGGCGAAGTCCTTTAGGATCCCGTATAGGAAGTGCCCCAGCCAGACGGATTCTCCCCTCCATTTTATCCCCACGGCGCTTAGTCCGTCGTTCCAGTCGCCGGAGCCTATCAGCGGAAGCCCTCTGGAGCTAAGCCTGGAGAGAGCGAGTTTTATGGCTTTCACGCAGTGTTCGTACAGGGAGGCTTCCCCACCATCCACGTATGGAACCTTCTCCCTAAGGATGGAATAATCTCCAGTTTCAGCGAGGTATGAAAGTGTGACGTATGGGAGCCACAGCATATTATCGCTTATGTTTGTTCTGGCCCCCATTTCTGTCAGCGGATGCCACCAGTGATAAACGCTCCCGTCTTTGAACTGGTGTTTGGCATGTAGCAGGATCTGATCTCTCGTGAGCTCCGGTTTCAGGGGCAAGGTGAGCAGACTGCTCTGGAGTTGATCTCTGAAACCGTATCCTCCGGAACACTGGTAATACCCGGTACGTGCCCACATATGCGCTGATATCGCCTGATATTTGAGCCAATAGTTCGTCATCAGATCAAATGCAGGATCCGGCGTCTCGACCATCACTCCGGAGATCATGTCGTCCCAGAATGCCACGGTTTTTTGAAACGCTTTATTTGCTTCGTTGACCGACCTGTACTTTTTGATGAGGTGCTCCCCATTATCATCGAAGCATCCTCCCAGGGTGAATACCAAACTCCTCTCTTCGTTTGGCTTCAGCTTAAGCTTGACGTGTAGACTGGCGATGTCGTCGTGGACTTTCCCCACCTCGTTGCTCAGAGCTCCGTTCTTTACAGCGGCCGGAGCTTCTAAGCTGCCGTATACTCCTAAAAACCCCAGCTTGCTTCCCTCATAACCGCTGGGTTTCACGTTCACGCTGTGAAACGCTTGGAGCGCCACCTCTGGCTTGCCAGTGCTGATGTAGCCGGGGACGGGGAGCGGACGTTTCTTGCCATATATGCTGTGAAGGTCTTCGTGATATTCGGTTTCGATGAATGTTCGGTGAAACTCCCTGTGGGTCTCCATTCCGTTGCCCAGACACCACTCTAGGTAAGTGAAGAGGCTTATCTCCCGGGGTCTTTCGGAAAGATTTTTCAGGGACACCTTCCATATCTCCAGCGGTTCATCTGGTGGGACAAATACCAGCATTGCGCTTTCGATGTCCTTATTCTGGCTCGTGATGCGAGTATACCCAATCCCGTGGACAACTTCGTATTTTTTGAATTTTGGACGGCATGGTTTCCATCCCAGCGACCAGAAATTACCAGTTTGGTCATCTCGCAGATAGATGTATTTTCCATAGTCATCTCTGATCAGATCCTGGTGCCAGGTATTGATCCGTGCGAGCGCGGAGTTGCCCCTCCAACTGAACCCGCTTCCGGTTTGGGAGATCACAAGTCCGTGGTCTCCGTTACATATGACATTCACCCAGGGAGTCGGCGTGTCCGGCCTAAAAATTATGAATTCTCTCCCATCGCTCGAGAAGCAACCGTACTTATTTCCGAAAATTTGGTCTTTTTTCGTCATCGTTTCTACCTTCAGTTCTTTAATAAAAGCGTTTGACAGTCCTTTAAAGACTTATGTGAAT
>CAZMCI010000035.1:0-10434 GCA_964564905.1 Hadarchaeota archaeon (SeqCode)
TGATTTTGGACTTGCCTTCAGGACGAACAAAGAGTTCCTGGCCCTTTTCCAGCCCTATGAACCCGACAATCTCTTGGGATTCCTGTGCATGTAGTCGAGTATTCCTGCAAATCACCTATGCAACCAAGCGATCCATGAGGGGCACGAGCTCACGTTTTGGAAGGTGGCGGGCTCGCCGGGATTCGAACCCGGGTTACAGGCTTGCTGCCGTTTTCCGACCGCAGGCCTGTGTCTTATCCAAGCTGGACCACGAGCCCGATATATAGATGAAGCGATGGGCAAATAAAACGGCACGCAAATGTGTGAACTTCTCTTCTTTCTCACGCAAGAGGACTTCCGATAGAGTTAAAACGATTGGGGCTAACAGAGGGTGGGACCAAAATGGCGATGATATGTACTTCATGCAACCGTGAGATAGCCTCAGGAGAGGTGGTAACGAGATTTCTCTGTCCAAATTGCGGGTCAGTCGAAATTTTGCGCTGCAGGAAGTGCAAAAGGCTCAGCAGACCATATCGTTGTTCAAATTGCGGGTTTACCGGGCCGTGAGAGGGAGATCCAGATGGCTAAAGTTGCCGTTACCATAAAGTTAATGCCTGAGAGCCCAGATGTGGATCTGAACAGCATCGAGGCGACGGTGAAAGGACTTCTTGAGGTTCACACTGTATCCCGAGAACCAGTAGCGTTCGGTCTTCAGGCCCTCCGGGTGGTCGCAGTTGTCGACGACGCAGCGGGTGGCAGTGAACAACTGGAACGAGAGCTCGCGAGCATCCACGGCGTCGGCAATGTTCAGGTTGTTAGTCTGACGCGCTTGCCGTAACGCACCCTAATGAATGGAGGCCGATCCTCAAGCGATCGAAGTTGAACCCGCACCCTCACCGGACAAGACGCAACCGTTGACGGAGGCACCTCTTCCGAGAAACGTAGGTTGTTAAGGGTGCCGCTCTCGCGGTTCCGTCCCGAAAGTTGTTTGTGAGGATCTCCTATCTGGGGTTTACCCGCGCTTTCCATCGGGTGCTCATCAAGACCTGCGTGGACAAGCCTTAAGGCCCAATCAATCGTAGCAATCTCCCAGACGAGCCAATTATTCGACGCTTTTTTGACCTCAGCCCGCCCGAAACCGAAAGCTACATAATTCCTCCCCACCTCGAGAGATGTGACCCCAGGATGAGTTGAGGTGAAAAAGTGGCAAAAAGTGTGGACGGGGTCAGGGCCGACATCCCGTTTCTGCGCACGGGCGTGATATACTTAGACAACGCGGCCACCACACCCACACCCAAGCCCGTCCTAGACGCCATGCTCGAGTATTATCAGGAATACAGTGCAAATATCGGGCGAGGACTATATCGTGCTGCCAAGCGCGCTACCGAGGCCTTCGAGGCCACCAGGGCAAAAATCGCCCGCGTGATTGGGGCGAAACCCGAGGATATAGCCTACACGAAGAATACCACCGAGGCCATCAACATCGTTGCCCGGGGACTGGGCTTGAAGAAAGGCGATAAGGTCATAAGCACGGTTCTCGAGCATCACAGCAATCTTCTTCCATGGCAGCGCCTCGAGAGCGAACGGGGTGTAAAACTGGAGCTGGTCGGTGCATCGAAGGAATGTCTGCTCGATCCGGCCGATTTCGAAAGGGCAATAGACAAGAAAACCCGGCTGATAGCTGTCCATCACGTCTCCAACTCGGTGGGGAGCATCCAGCCGGTGGAGGAAATAGGCAAGCTGGCTCAAGACCACAAGATCCTGTATCTGGTGGACGCCGCGCAGTCCGTGGGTCACATGCAGGTGGATGTCAGGAGGTTGAAATGCGATTTTCTCGTTGCCCCCGGGCACAAAGGTCTGTTGGGACCACAGGGCACCGGATTTCTCTATGCCGCGCAGGGAAGGCTATCCGGGCTCGAACCGCTGACGGTCGGCGGCGGAATCGTCGAGGAGGTAGGGCTCCATCGGTCGAATTTGGTCGGACCGCCTCAGGTCTTCGACGCGGGCACTCCCAATATTCCAGGGGTGATAGGACTCGGGCGCGCATGCGAGTACGTGCTTGAGATAGGAGTGGAGAAGATCGCAGAACGGGAAAGAAAACTGCTCGAGCAAATGCTGAAGATAGCCGACATAGCTGGTGTCAAAGTATACGGTCCATCAGAGGCGGTGCGGCATGGCGGAGTGCTCAGCTTTAACATCGAAGGACTAGACCATCACGAGGTGGCCTCGATGCTGGACGAAATCGCCAAGATAGCGGTCCGTTCTGGGCATCACTGTGCGCAGCCGACCATGAATCATCTTGGCGTGAAGGGAACGGTCCGTGCTTCGGTTCACTACTACAACACGGAAGGCGAGATCGAAAAGTTTGTCACATCAGTTGGAGAAATAGCGCAGAAGATGCGCGGCTGATTTTCACAGCTTCCATTTGTCGGATAGTGCAAGTTTGACTTCATCGATCACTTCAGGACGTTTAGGCTCCGCCGTCGGTGAAAATCTTTCTCCTCGCATGACCTTCATGATGTTGAGCACACCTCCCGAGAGGGCATTCAGGTCGTAGCCTCCCTCGAGCAGGAAAATTACTCTGCTTCCACACATCCTCTCCGCCTGCCGGATCACAAAATCGGCCAGCCGACCGTAGGCGGAGGTGGAAAGCTGGAGACTTGTCAGCGGATCGTTGGCGTGGGCGTCAAACCCAACGGATACCACAAATAGCTCAGGTCTAAATTGTTCGGACAGTGGAAGGAAAATTTCACGCATGATGCCCTCATAATCTGCATCGTCGCTTCCGGGTCCCACCGGCACGTTGACGTTGTATCCTTTTCCTTCTCCGCTTCCGATCTCGGTCACGAATCCCGTCCCCGGATAAAGCGTGGCGGGATGCTGATGAATGGACATGTAAAGCACGGTTGGGTCATCGTAAAATATGTCTTGGGTACCGTTGCCATGGTGAGCGTCGATATCTAGGATGAACACTCGCTGGAGGTCAAATTCCTTTTTCACGTATTTGATCATCACCGCCGCATTGTTGAAATAGCAGAATCCCCCTCCTCCTGACCTAGACGCGTGATGCCCCGGAGGCCGAACAAGCGCGAAGGCGCCCCCGACGTCTCCGGAAACCACCAGACGCCCGGCCATGATCGCTCCTCCGGATGCGAGCATAGCCAGTTCCGGCGTGTTTTTGTGGGTCGGCGTGTCCGCATCGATCGGTCTTTCCGTCGCGCTCAACTTCTCAAACAGTGTGACGTATTCCGGGTCGTGTGCGAGTTCGATCTGCTCGGGGATCGCCGGATTTGGTTCGAATATCCTCACATCCGGAGCATGCCATAGGCCCGCCTGTTTTAACCCCTCGACGATGGCTTTGAGACGATCCGGACGCTCCGGGTGCCCAGGACCCGGAACATGTTCCAAGTACTTTTCGGAGTAAACAATCGCGACCGACATTCGATCACCTTTCCGCGAGCTTCGCCTGTTTTATGAGCAGATGCCCACTTGTCCCATGCCAGAGGCGCTTTACCTCCAGAAGCTCGATTCGTTTCTTAAAAATCGGCCCGTCTAGGACGAGGCTCTCATATTCTCCACCTTCTCCGCTTATATGAATCCCGTACCGGCGATTTAGTTCGAGCAGATCGCGCATCGCCCGGCTGTCAAGTTTTCTTCCCAGCCAGTTTTCGTCTAGTCCCTCTGCGGAGACCTTGGTCACGATCGCTTCAAACCCTGCTGCGAGAAATTCACGGAAGAGCTCCAGCGGGTCCCTCCCCCAGAGCGGGGTGATGGACTTCAGTCCAAGCTCATTGCAGATGCGCTCAATGCGGCTTTTCTGATAGGTCGATGCTATCGCTCCGCTCACCACTCCGTCCACCTCAAGTTCTCCAAGCACCCGTTTTAGATCGTCCAGTTCCTCCTCGTGTACGCCGCTCGTCTCCACCTTTGTAAAGGGGAATCCCGTGCATTCGGAAAGGAGATCGATGAGGTTAACATCTGGACGGTGGTACATCCAGGAGTCCTCTCTCTCTGGGATCATCACGATAACGTTTTTCACCTTGTGTCCTTCCCTGCTCGCCAGCCAGAGGGCATGCATGGAATCCTTGCCCCCGCTTAACAGTGAGACAATTTTCATCCGACCACCTAGAACAAATCTATGTGAGCTTCATTTTCGAGAGAAGGGGAGGAGATGGCAAATAACTTTCGGTCGCAGGCTCAAAAGTTAAATAACCACATTCATATGGAATTTGGGGAAAAGGGATGGGTCCGAGGATCTGGGCATCATTTCTCGCGCTCGCGGCAGGATTGTTTCTTTTGCTCGAGGGCTCAAAGTTCGACCCGGCCCGGGGAGCACTAGATATAGTGTTCTTGGTGGTTGGAGCCATCTTGACCGTCTCCTACTTCTTCTTTTTGGGAGATTATCTGGAACGCAGATTTGGATATAAAACAGCCACTCTGGTACCGGTTTTGTTTGTGCTTGGTTGTGTGATGCTTTACCAAGGGATCGTGAGGCCGGTGGAAGTGGTGAGCAGGGTATTGCTGGGTGTTCTGGGTTTGCTCATGGCAGTGGGTTCGGGTTTTTGGATGTACCGAATATCTAAAAGGTGATCCTACAATCCAAGTTTGGACAGCATCCACCCTTTCATCCCCCCGAAGTACAGAATACACGGTAGCATGATGACACCCATACAGTGGGTCCGTTTAACCTTTGCGAGAGCCGGAAGGATCCCAATCGCGGTCGCGGTTCCCAGTATGGGTAAACCCATCGGGCCCGCATACCAAAACGTCATTACAACCATCCCGGCCATCACTGTCAGACACATCGCTTGATAAGGGATCTTTCCTATGTGAAGAGCGGCCATTCGTCCAAGTTTCAGATGAAGCATTGCCGCGATTCCTCCCGCCGTGAGCGCGCCACCGATCAAGAGAAGCAGCTCATGAAATCCCACATTTCCAAGAAGCTGGTCGACTGCGACGGCCGCCCCGCTCCGTGGCCGCCCAATGGCATAAAGCGCTACAAATGAGAAAAGCGACTTGGCCATGTTTACCCCACTCACACCGATCAAAAACTCTCTGACGCCGCCAGATCGTGTTGCCATTTGAGCGAGCACCGTTCCCTGGGAGGGCCCTATCCCCGGGATGATTCCAGTTAAGACCCCTGCACCAGTTCCGGCGCACAGCGCTTTCAGATTTGGGGCGAGCTCAAGCGGTTCTCGAGCATCAACGTTTTGTTTCGGAAGACCCGTGTTACGGAATATGCTAGGAATGAGCACACTTGCCCCGAAGAGTCCGCTCAAGAGGGGAACGAGGGCCACTTCCCCGCGCACTAGGTTTGTGTCGAGGGTGAGCAAACCCAAAAAGCCTGAGAGCAGGAAGATGGCTGTGGCCCATAAGATCTTTCGCCACGAGTGCTCGAGCGCTATCATGATTCCAGTTATCGCCAGCAGTAACCAATGCATATGGGGCCTTCCGATCTCATAAGCGGGGAGAAACACCAGTGAGAGAGGTAGGGCAAGTGTGGCGCCGATCATCAGTGCTCCCAAGCCCCCAAAAGCGGTCAGTCGGATGGCTTCGTATCCTCTTCCCTCCAGCAGGAGGCGGTGGGCCGGCAGCACGGAGAGTTCCGTTCCCACTTCGGGTGCTCCGAGGAAAGTCGCAGGGATGTAGCTGATGAAGATGTGGGTTGTCATCATTGCCACGATCAGGATCACCAGATTTATGGGTGGCAACCCCGAGGCCGCGGCTAGACCGACCATTACTGGAGTAATGTTGTTCACGTGGAGTCCTGGAATCAGCCCCGTGAACGTCCCCAGCCCGATACCCGCCGCCGCGTACAGAGCTAGGTCCAGCATTTACGCATCCTCTATCGGACACAGGCCTGTTGGATCCACCACCTTGAGTTCGATTTCCCCGTTGTAGAGCTGAAGCCACCCACTGGCGCGCAGAGTCTCGCCTTCACACAGCTCTGTCGCCCTGTCCTCCACGACCCAGCACGGCACGAACACGGGAAGTTTGGCCCCTTCCTGCTCGAGGGTGAGAAGGATGCTTCCGTTTGACAGTTTTCGGCACTCTAGGATCGTCCCCTGAACCTTTGCAGGACATCCAGCGTTCTCCTTGGTGAGCTCCGGCAACTTCGTTGGCGGTGTGCGCGTTATCTTTACATCCTCCGCACTCTCCGGAATGAGTTCCAGCCTGTTCCGATAGACCGAGACCTCCCCGGAGACCGTCACCACGTCCAAAAACTCGATCGGTTTTTCCAATCCCCCACGCACCCCAGAAAAAATCGGCACATCGATTACTCCCCCGGATTCATCGCGGAGCTTTAGAAAAAGATGTCCCTTGGGATGTTCTTGTAGGTCAACCACCTCTCCCGAGACAGTCACCTCGAGCCCGATGAAGCTGTTGTCAAGGCTGGCGATCGGCATAAGGGGAGGACGGGTTGATACGGCCCCCATGTACAGAAGCCCTAGACCGACGACCGAACATACCAGCCCGAGTTTTGTGAGGGTATTTTCGTCCATTTTCCTCCGGAGGTCTTGCGTGAAAATGGTTTATAAGGAGAAAAACCTCCGGTTCTGGTTCACCTTCGGGGTATGGATATGGCAAAAGGGGTGTTCTGGCCTTCTACCTCTCAATTCACTTTCAGGCCATGGTCTGCGTGCCCATGCATCGGAGACGTTCAGGAAGCTTCTCCCCGGTGTTGGGACAACCACGGGCTCGGATTTGTTGGTTCGTCCCGATATCTAAATTTATTTATCACGTGAACTAAACGTGAACCATATGAAACTCTACGGACACGTTCTCATCGTATTGTGCCTTCTGGCCGCGTTTAGCCCCCAGATTCACGCCCAAGAGGAGGCGGCGGTTTACACCATCACCATAAATTACGTGGTTCAGAATGTGGGGCAGCACGTGGCGCTTGACTCGTACGCCACGATAATGCTGTTTGATAACCTCTCGGGGTGGGCAGATCAGGAGATCATCGACGAAGAAATAACGGTGGACGGAAAACCCGTTTGGCCCCAGATCTCTTCGACGGAGGATAATCGGTGGGCCACCATTTCCCTTGGAAACTTGGACCCTGGGGAGTCCGTGACGATATCGGTGGTGCAAGTTTTGAAAGTCAATTCAGTCAAGTTCTCGATCGATCCAGAAATGGTGGGGACCACCTTTCCTTCAGAAGTCACCGTATACACGACTCCAGTCGAAGGGCTTTATGAGAGCAATAGCCCCGAGATTGAGAACTTGGCACAGGAACTCACAGGAACCCTGACGAATCCCTATTACAAAGCGAGGAGGATATTCGAGTGGCTCCTGGAAAATATGGATTACGAGCCTCAAACAACGGAACACAGCGCGCTCTGGGGCTACCAAGCGCGAAAGGGGGACTGTACGGAGTTTTCCAACTTATTTGTTGCCCTTGCGCGGGCGGCCGGTATCCCGGCTAAATCAGTTTCCGGTTACGGTTATCTTACCCTCTACACCACGGAGGCTGGTGCCGACATTCAAACTCTCGGGCATGCGTGGGCGATTTTTTACTTGCCCGGTTACGGATGGGTTCCAGCAGACGCCGTTTGGCCGCAGTACGTGGGTTCGTTTGGAGAGATTGATCATGCTCACATCGCCGGGGCGAGCACGGGTGGAGAGGGTGTGGTGGACGAACATGGACGGATAGTCTGGCACTCACCCAGATACATCGAGAGGAGGTGGAATTATTATGTCGGCGAGCCAACGGAGCTGGGGGGCCAAGTTTCCGGTTCGATAGTTCCCCAGGTCTTGGTAAGCGTCGACCTCCAGACATCACCCGTGCTCGAGAACGACACGCTGACGTTGACGGCCACGATCAAAAATTTGGGAGAAAATCCGGTCAGCAACCTGACGGCCGGATTGGAGGCAGACCCATCGTATTTTGAGGTTATGACCCCTCCTCGACAGAAGAGCTTTTTGGCCAGCGGAGATGAGTGGCAGACGAGTTTTAAGGTTCAGCTGAAGGAGAACGCGTACTGTAAAAGGCATGTGTTTACGTCGAGGGTCTCGTACGAAAGCATGTATTCTGGGCTCAGTGGCACATTTTCGGCCGAAGGAAAAGCTTCGGTTTTGATCCCGGAGAAGCCGGTCCAGCCGTCTCAAATATTTGACCTCATGCTATTTGCGCTGCTGGGGGTGTTGGTGGCCGCGCTCGTGACGGCGGGCGTGGCTCTGGCTCGGGGATGATTTTAATAATATGAAGATAAATTAGGTGTGATATCGATGTACGGTTTCACGGGCACAGTTGTTGGAGTGCGCTGCAAGGACGGCGTCGGCCTGGCGTCAGATACTCGGGGAGCATATCACTATCTGGTGTTGAGCAAGCAGGTCAGAAAGATATTCAAGCTTGAGGATCGCATAGGAGCGGCGATTTCAGGTAGTTCCGGCGATATCCAGAGTTTGGTGAATCTCCTCAAGGCGGAGGCAAATTTGTACCGTTTGAACCGCGGCCACCCGATTTCCACCAGGGGTTTGGTGCAGCTGGCCTCGAACCTTCTCCATGAACGCAGGATGTTTCCGTATATCGTGGCGGGCGTGATAGCCGGGTTAGACGAGGAACCCCGTCTCTACTTTTTAGATCCGGTTGGAGGGAGGCTGGAGGAGGAAAAATTTGCAAGCGCCGGGACGGGATCCACGGTGGCATATGGTGTGCTTGAGCGCCAGTATCGGGATGGGATGGATGTGAACGATGGGGCGAAACTGGCAGCGCAGTCCATCAAGACGGCGATCGAACGTGACGCTGCGACCGGGGACAAAGTAGTAGTTGCGCTTGTGGACAAAAGAGGATATCGAGAACTTTCAGAAAGCGAGATTGAAGACCTGTTGAAACAGCAGTCCTAGCGTTTGGGCGCTCGTCACAATATGGCTTTTTCGGTTCCTCCGTCGAATACGTGCATCTTGTTCACATCAAGCACGATCCTTGCCCTGCTGCCCACGCCCACCTTCACGTCAGGCGATGTTTTTGCGACGATGATCCCCTTTCCGACCCTGAAGTGAATGAAATTGTCTGATCCCACGGGCTCGACGACCTCCACCCTTGCAGGTATGGGGTTCTCCGCTTTTTCGCCCGAAATTTTCACATCTTCAGGCCTGATTCCTATGAGCACTTCTGAGGTCGTGGCACCTTTTACGATGGTCTTTCCCAGCTTGGACGGTAACTCGACTTGAAACTCCCCCGCGTCCAGCACGAATGTTCCCCTTTTCTCGTTTAGGGAACATCTGATGAAATTTATCGGAGGAGTCCCGATGAATCCCGCTACAAACGTGTCCGCCGGGTGATCATAGATTTGATCCGGCGTGCCCACCTGCCTTACGGAACCTTGATGCATGACCACCACCCTGTCGGCCATCGTCATCGCCTCAAGCTGGTCGTGAGTCACGTGGATCGTCGTGGTTTTTAACCGCCTCTGAAGCTTTTTGAGTTCGGACCTCATCGTTACCCTCATCTTCGCGTCCAGGTTGGAGAGGGGCTCATCCCAAAGAAAGACCTTGGGTTCTCTCACGATAGCCCTTCCCAGGGCCACGCGCTGCTGCTGTCCTCCGCTGAGCTGTTTGGGTTTGCGTTTCAAAAGGTGCTCTATACCCAGTATGGATGCAGCTCTGTGTATCCTGTGTTTTATTTCCTGTTCAGAGTATCCCAAATTTCTCAGACCGAATGCCATGTTATCGTAGTTTGTCATGTGGGGGTAGAGGGCATAATCCTGAAAAACCATGGCGATCTTCCTCTTTTGGATGGGGAGGTTATTGATGACCTCGTCATCAAAATAGATTTTGCCGGAATCCACCCTCTCAAGCCCTGCTATCAATCTGATGGTCGTGGTTTTTCCACAGCCGCTGGGACCAACGACCACCGCAAGTTCCCTGTCCTTTATGGTAAGGTTCATGTCGTCGACGGCCACGGTTTCGCCGAATCGCTTTGTCACGTGCTCCAGCTTTACCCTCACCATGAAGCTCAGTTTTTCTTTAGATGCTCCAATAAAAAGACTTTCATTCCTCAATTTTCAACCAGCGTTCCAAAAATATACCCGGTGGGCAACGTGACACAATTTTGGGCAAGCGAGAAATCCTTAACACCCTCCATCGATAACAATGGAATGGAATTTTGATGACCCGGAAAGGAAAGAAGAGGCATGGCGTCATATCTGGGATAAAGACGGTAGAGATGTGGTGTTTGAAACGTAGAAAGAAAGTCGTCCCCGTCTTGGTCAGTGCCATGATCGTGGTCGCAGGTTTAACCGCGTATTACGGTTGCCCAAGCGGTGTCGCTGGAGACTCCAGTGACACCGGGGGCGATGGTATCAGCGATGGTTTTGGTGTTCACCAGTTCTCATTGGGTTGGGATGAGCTCAGGGCAAATGAAGGAGGCGTCTCGCTCACTTGGGACGATCTGAGTCAGGAGGACAAGGATTTTCTGGATGAGGTTCAGCATAAAGCGTTTCAGTTCTT
>CAZMCI010000035.1:10444-10789 GCA_964564905.1 Hadarchaeota archaeon (SeqCode)
CCGTCACCGGGCTGATTCCAGATAAAGCTTCGAATAATACCGTGAGCAGCATAGCTTCGGTGGGTTTTGGCCTGTCCGCAATAGTTGTCGCGGAGGAGAGGGGCTGGATAACCTACGAACAGGCCTACGACAGGATCTTGAGAATCCTGAACAGCTTTTACGATGACCCTAACGACCCGAACGATTTGGTTGTTCAGGGCAGCCATGGATTTTTCTACCATTGGGTCAATATGCAAACCGGCGTTCGCGAGTGGGACTCGGAAATCTCTTTGATCGATACCTCTCTGTTGGTGGCGGGAGCTCTTCACGCAGCGCAGCACTTTAAGGGAACCGAGATAGAAACCC
>CAZMCI010000036.1:0-266 GCA_964564905.1 Hadarchaeota archaeon (SeqCode)
GGCGTATGAACGTGGGTGGGATTCACTCTCTACTCAAGGTGTATCCCGACATTGCGGTTTACGGAAAGGCCATGAGCAATGGATTTCCGATGGCTGCGGCAGTGGGTAAGGAAGAGATCATGGACATTGCCCAGGAAAGCTTCATAAGTAGCACTTACTGGACTGAAAGAATAGGTCCGGTTGCCTCTCTCGCCACAATCAACAAAATGATCAAGAAAAAGGTTCCAAAACATCTGTGCAGGATCGGCACCCTTGTTACCGGTGGT
>CAZMCI010000036.1:276-10709 GCA_964564905.1 Hadarchaeota archaeon (SeqCode)
ATATCTATGAGGGAAATAAAAATAGGGGAGAGGGTGATAGGGGAAGGGCACCCCTGCTTCATCATTGCCGAGGCGGGCGTGAACCATAACGGAAGGCTGGACTTGGCAAAGAGGATAATTGATAAGGCCAAGAGGGCCGGAGCGGATGCAGTGAAGTTTCAGGTCTTTTCCGCGGAGGAGGTTGTCACACGGACCGCGAAAAAGGCAGAATACCAGAAAAGGGGTACAGGAGAGGGCACTCAATATGAGATGTTAAAGAGGCTGGAGCTTTCAGAGGACGATTTTGAGAAGCTGGCTCGGCACGCTGAAAGGAGAGACATAACCTTTCTCGCTTCCGCATTTGATAAAAAAGGGGTGGATTTGCTGAAACGGTTGGGTGTCCCTGCTTTCAAAATTCCTTCCGGTGAAATAACCAACTTTCCCCTGTTAAAGCACATCGCAGGAAAGAAGAAGCCGATCATACTCTCAACGGGTATGTCCACGCTAGGAGAGGTTGAGGAGGCCTTGCGAGTAATAAGGAAAGAGGGGGCAAAAGAGGTAGTCCTTCTCCACTGCGTGAGCAACTACCCTGCAAAGATAGAGGAAGTCAACCTCAGAGCAATGGAAACGTTGAGACGGGTGTTCGGGCTTCCGGTAGGTTTGTCTGATCACACAGTTGGCATAACCATCCCGATTGCAGCCGTGGCTATGGGGGCGGCGGTTATTGAAAAACACTTCACATTGAGCAGAAAACTCCCTGGACCAGACCACAAAGCATCTTTGGAGCCGGATGAACTGGGAGAAATGATCGCAAAAATAAGGGAGGTTGAAAAGGCATTGGGGGACGGCGTCAAAAGACCGACAGAAAGTGAAAAGCAGATGAAGAAAATGGTGAGGAGAAGTATAGTGGCAAAAGTACACATTCCGAAAGGTACAGTAATAACTGAGCAGATGCTAAGCGTCAAAAGGCCGGGCACAGGTCTGGAGCCTAAGTACCTAGAAGATGTCACTGGGAAAATAGCGAGGAGGGATATAAAACCAGATGAACTTGTAACCTTCCAAAAATTGGTTGTTTCGGGGTGAATGATATAATGTTGAAAGCAATCTGGTTGTCTGCCAATATGTTCGGATATGAGTTGATCAGAGAAGCGTTGAATATTAAAGAAATAAAAATAATTGCGATAGTGACTTTGAGTAATAAGGCTAAAACAAAGATGTATGATGGAATAGACAGAAACAAATGGTACGAATTCGGTTTACCGGTTTATGAAATTGAGGACATCAACAAAGAAGTAGATTTACTAAAATCATTGCATCCAGATATCATAATTATGTGTGGTTGGAGACAGATTATCCACAGGATTATCTTGGACTTGCCTCATTTGGGCGTAATTGGATTTCACCCTGCACTATTGCCAAAAGGAAGAGGTCCTGCACCCATAATCAACACTATCTTAGAAGGGCTGAAAGAAAGCGGTGTTACTATGTTTTACATCTCAGAGAAAGTAGATGGTGGAGATATAATTGGACAAGAAAAATTTGAGGTAAAAGATGATGACTATGCTATTGATATTTATAATAAAATGATCAATGCTGGAAAAACTTTAATAAAAAAATATTTGCCACTTTTGGCGATACGCAAAGCACCGAGAATTCCTCAAAACGAGGACGAGGCAACATATTTTAAGAAAAGAAGTCTCAAGGACAACGAAATAAGAATAGAAACTGATTCTCCTGATGAAATATACCGAAAGATCCGTGCTTTTTCAAAACCATACAACGGGGCATTTATCAGACTAGGGAACAAAAAACTCATAATATGGAAGGCTGAGCTGAGGGATTTTTCATGATGAATAAGAGGAAAATTTGTGTAGTCACAGGATCGCGAGCTGAGTACGGGATACTCAAAGCTCTGCTGAAAAAAATAAAAAAATCAAAAAAACTAGATCTTCAAATCATTGTAACTGGCATGCACCTTTTACCAAAATTTGGATATACTATAAAAGAGATAGAAAAAGATGGATTCAAAATAGATGCTAAAGTTCCTATGATTGTGAGTGGAGACACCAAACCTTCCATGGCTATCTCTATCGGAGTTGGTATTATTGGTTTAACTCAAGCAATAGAGAGTTTAAACCCTGATATAGTGCTTGTACTCGGAGATAGATTTGAAATGTTGGCTGCTGCAATTGCCGCTGCTTATAGTGGGCGGATAGTTGCTCACTTGTCTGGAGGTGATAGCCCTCGTGCGGGATACGATGAATATACACGCCATGCTATAACAAAAATTTCACATCTTCATTTTCCAACCACCAAAAAAAGCGCAAAACGCATAATAAAATTAGGAGAAAATCCAAAATATGTTTTTCCAGTGGGGTCTACTTCTTTGGATACGATATTAAACAAAAAAACTCCTTCAAAAAGATTTCTTTGTAAGAAGTATGGTCTAGATGAAGAGAAACCAATTTTATTAGTTGTACAACATCCTGTGAGTACACATCCTGAAAATGCAGGACATGAGATAAAAATAACATTAGAAGCGGTTATTGAGCTGGGGTATCAAGCGGTCGTGATTTATCCAAATGCAGATCCCGGTGGTAAAAAAATGATCCAAGTTATCCAAGAATTTAAGCAGAAATACCCAAAAAACATTCATGCTTTTGAAAGTCTGCCGTTTGAAGATTACTTGGGACTTATGAAAGCTGCAAATGTCATGGTCGGCAACTCTAGTAGTGGGGTAATTGAAGCACCATCTTTTCATTTACCCGTAGTTAATATTGGACCTAGACAAGAAGGAAGGGAAAGAGCAGAGAATGTGATAGATGTTGGATATGATAAAGAGGAAATCAAGAAAGCGATAAAGAAAGCTTTTTGTGATAAAAGGTTTGGGGATAGGGTGAGACGATGTAAAAATCCATACGGTGATGGAAAAGCAAGTGAAAGAATAGTAAAAATATTGAGTAAAATAAGAGTTGACGAAAAGCTTGTAAATAAAAAAATAGCGTATTGACAGTGAGCACATGAAAATTCTTGTTCTCGCACCACATCCAGATGACGAAGTCTTAGGTTGTGGGGGCACTATAGCAAAACACGTTCGGAGAGGTGATGAGGTCCATCTTTGTATTTTTACACAGGCATACGCCCCTGATTGGTCTGAGGATTTCTTAAAAAAAAGGCCGAGAGAAATAAAAAACGCGAGTAAAATATTGGGAGTCAAACGCATTTATTCTTTGAATTTTCCCGCTGTAAAGTTGGACACAGTACCCCAAAAGGAATTAAATGAAGCCATTCTCAGGGTCGTGAAAAGGGTTCGACCAAATATCGCTTATATCCCACATAAGGGCGATATAAACATAGATCATCGGTTGGTCTTTGGAGCAGCTTTGGTGGCGCTGAGGCCCAAGCCCAGAACCAGCGTGAAAAAGGTTTTGTCTTATGAAACCCTTTCAGAAACGGAATGGGGAATTCCTGAGCCTAAAGAAGTTTTTCTCCCAAATGTTTATGTCAACATTTCGGATACTCTCCGGATTAAGTTGAAAGCAATGATGGCATACAAAAGCGAATTAAAAAGTTATCCCCACCCACGCTCTTTAAAGGGCATCAGGGCCCTTGCAACTAAGAGAGGGTCTGAGGTTGGAGTAAAGGCAGCGGAAGCGTTTATGCTTGTAAGGGAAATATTGGCATAAGGCAGTGGTTCTAATGGGAGCACGGTTCAAAAACTGGAAACCTCCCGAGTTTGATGAAAGAGGGTTAACCAAGTGGAACTGGATGTGCCAGTATCATGAGAACCTGAAGCTCGGAAAAAATACAGACATAGGTGCCTTCACTTACATCAACGCAAAGTATGGTGTAGAAATCCAAGAGAATGTTCAGATAGGATCGCACTGCTCCATCTATTCAGAGTCAACGATTGACGGGAAAAGAGGAAAAGTTGTGATAAAAAGAAATGCAAGGGTAGGATCACACACGGTTATTATGCCTGGTGTAACAATCGGAGAAAACGCAATTGTTGCAGCGTGCTCTTTTGTAACAGCGGATGTTCCAGAAGGAACGTTGGTGGGAGGAGTTCCAGCAAAGCCGATAAAAAAGAAATCTTCGGGTAGTTAACAGTATTTGAAGTAAAAGGTGTATCAGGGTAGGATTTGAATGAACTGGAAAATCCCGCTTTTCAGAATATACTGGGACGAAGATGATGTCAAATTAGTGAGGCAGAGTATAGAGAAGGGAATGTACTGGGCAGTAGGCCCGCAGGTGGAGAATTTTGAGAAGGCGGTTTCAGAGTACACGGGAAGGAAGTACTCCGTGGTTTTCAATTCAGGGACCTCGGCCCTTCACGCAACACTGCTTGCTCATGGCATCGGGCAGGGAGATGAGGTGATCGTTCCTTCCTTCACATTCATAGCAACCGCAAATGCCCCACTGTTTGTTGGTGCGAGGCCGGTGTTCGCAGATATCGAGGAGGAAACATACGGAATAGATCCGGGGGACGTGAAAGAGAAAATAAACCGGAAAACTAAGGCCATAATCCCAATTCATTATGGCGGTTGCCCCTGCAAGATACGGGAGCTGAGGGAGATAGCCGAGGATCATGGTCTCCTGCTGATAGAGGATGCGGCGGAGGCGTTCGGCGCGAGCATCAAAGGGGAAAAAGTGGGGAGCTTCGGAGATTCTGCAATGTTCAGTTTCTGCCAGAACAAGGTGATAACCACGGGTGAGGGGGGAGCCATAGTGACAGACTCAAAGGAAATTTATGAGAAATTAAAACTCATCAGGTCACACGGCAGGGCAGAGAACAGCAACTATTTCACCTCGCAAAAGCACATGGATTATGTCGATCTGGGCTACAATTTTAGAATGTCCAATCTCACGGCCGCACTCGGCATCGCCCAGCTCAGAAAGGTTGACAAAATAATAGAACTAAGAAGAAAAAACGCGGAGTATCTAACCAGAAAACTGGCAAATATAAATGAAGTGACCCCACCATTGTCCCCAGAGGATTATTTCCATGTTTATCAAATGTATACAATCAGAGTAAAAAATGGCAGAAGGGATTCCCTCTCTGACCACCTAACCCGCAGAGGCATAATGACAAAAGTGTTTTTCCATCCGGTTCATCTGACGCATTTTTACAGAAAAAAATTGGGCTACAGAACCAAACTGCCCGTGACTGAAGATGTTTTCAGGCAGGTCTTAACCTTGCCCATGTACCCGGGCCTGACGCCGGAAGAGATGGACTATATAATAAATGCTGTTGAAGGTTTTTTTGAGGTGTCATGATGTCGGTTGATTTTTTCAGTGGGAAGAATATACTTATCACCGGTGGCACTGGATCCATAGGCAGCGAAATCGCCCGAACGCTTCTGAACTACAGGGCCAGAGTTGTAAGGATACTAGACATAGACGAGGAGGCGGAGTTTGAACTTGCCCAAGAATTACGATCCCGCTCGAACGTCCGGTTTCTCATGGGGGATGTCCGAGACAAGGAGAGGATAAAACGGGCAATGGAGGATATAGATATAGTTTTCCACACCGCAGCCTTAAAGCATGTCCCTTCCTGTGAGTACAATCCGTTTGAGGCCGTGAAAACCAATGTGCTCGGGACTCAAAACGTCATAGAGGCAGCGATAGATGAGGAGGTTGAGAAGTTCATAACCATAAGCACGGACAAAGCCGTGAACCCGATCAACGTGATGGGAGCAACAAAACTTCTTGCGGAGAAGCTTACTATTTCCGCAAATTACTATAAAGGGCCGAGAAAAACGGACATTTTCTGCGTGAGGTTTGGAAATGTGCTGGGTTCGAGCGGTTCCGTTGTCCCGGTCTTTGCAAAGCAGATAAGCAAGAATGAGCCTGTGACCGTTACAGACCCAAACATGACAAGGTTTGTAATGACGATACAAAGGGCTGTGGAGCTGGTTCTAAAAGCCACGCAGCTGTCCTCAGGCGGTGAAATCTTCATCTTCAAAATGCCTGCCGTACGCATAGGTGACTTAGCAGAGGCGGT
This sequence comes from Hadarchaeota archaeon (SeqCode), assembly GCA_964564905.1. Lineage (GTDB taxonomy): Archaea > Hadarchaeota > Hadarchaeia > Hadarchaeales > Hadarchaeaceae > B75-G9. The sequence continues at coordinate 6,260 of CAZMCI010000036.1, forward strand.
GATTGAAGAACTCGCACCAAAATATGGGCGCAGACCAAGTGAGGTGAAGACCAAGATCATCGGAATACGACCGGGTGAGAAATTCCACGAAGAACTCATGACGGAGGAGGAATCTGTGTGGGCTAAGGAAACTGAGGATATGTTTATAGTTAGGCCTCCGGTGGAACTGCCAGATGTCACTCTAAAGAGACCTGGAGAGATCTTGCGCAAATCCCTAGCGGAGGAATATCTCTTAGCGAAAAGAATGAGGTTGACATCAAAGGATGTCCAGCTACTTAACAAACATGAGATAAAAAAATTGCTCAAGGAGTGCGGTGTCATCCCATAAGAAATCACAGCCAAACTCTATTTTCCAACAACTTTCTCTGCAGCCCTGACCAGCCATCCCGGCATTGGAACTATCCGCGCTATGAGCAGCAGCTCCTCCTTTGTTACCGCCTTCGTCACCAGAATCCATACAACATAAAACGCAAGGCTCGGTACCATGATCGCAAACGCCTCAACCCACGGGGACAGTTCAATGACCGATTTCAGCTCTAAGATCAGAACAGGGTGAGAATACTTCCGAGAATTGTCTTAGCTAAGGAGGAAGTCGGTGCTGTGAACTTTGTAATCCTCTTTGAATAATAGAATAGAAGCATGCTTCCAAGTGCATAGGAAGCGAGAGTGGTCATAGCAGCCCCCTCAATCCCGTACGCGGGGACAAGGGCCAAGTTTCCAAAGAAATTGAGGATAGCTATCGTGGCAACCACTTTTGAGCTTACGATGGGTTTGCCTATTCCCTGCATGGTGTATGACATGATCATGAAGAGGGTGTAGGCGACCGCGGTTGCGCTGAGTATCTGCAGGGCAGTCGCGCCGGCCAGATAGCCCGGCCCGAAAAGGAGGTTTATTACTATTTCTGGAAAGGCGATGAAGACGAGGATCCCGGGAATAATGGCAATGAAAGAGAATTTCACGAGGCGCAGCGCCCCTTCCAGCAGCTTTTTCTCCCGCCTCGCCCAGAGCTCTGACACCATTGGGAAGAACACCGTCACAAGAGCGGTCGGGAAGTACCACAGGAAGCGTGATACCGGCTGGGCAACCTGGTAGAGCCCGACCTCCGGAAGCGTCCGGAATCCGGTTATCATGAGGGTGTCCATGTATCCTATGATGAGACTGCCAAGCCCTCCCAGAAACACGGGGATGGCGAAAAAGGACAGCTTCTTAATGAGAGGTTTGGTGATGGAGGTCTTGGCCCTGAATATGAAGGGATACCTGCGCCTGAGGAGTAGGAAAGCCAGAGACACCACCACCGAAAGCTCGATCAAATAGGCGAGTGCCACCCCTGTCACCCCGAGCCCAAAATAGCCCACCATGACAACCGCGAGGATCAGGATGAGGAAGTTCCTGAGAAACTGGAGCAGGGCGTACACCGGCATGTCCTGAAAACCCTGGAAGACGTTGAGGAAGAGGAGAAAGGTCATCACGAAGAACCAGACTGCCAGAACTTGGATGAGCGGCACGGCGGCTTCGGCTCGAAGCCTGAAGCGAGATGGCCGGAGAAAATATACAGCAGCACCGCGATGGAGAGCGAGAGCACGGCCTCAAAAGTCAGCGTGAAGACCAGGGAGGATTTCAGCTCCCCGAACCGCTTTTTGACGTTGAACTCCGGGATGTATTTGGCTAGGGCGCTCCCGAACCCAAGCTCTCGAAACAAACCGAAAAAGGAGACGAATGTGAACACCGCGTAGAAAAGCCCATACTCCTCTACGGTCAGCGACCTGGCGAGGAACATGCGCAGAAGGAACGCGACGAACTGCGATCCGATGAGCGCAACAAAAACTATGGCGCTTCCCTTTATCAACCGTCTTGCGTATTCGTGTGCGTCTGGCACCCGTTCATCCTCCCAATGCAACGGAGATGTTAATCATACAGCTAAAAATATGGGATGGGGGAAATAAACTTTCGTCCTACCTGTGGATGTCCGAATATACTTTTTCAAGCATGTCCGCAATTCTCTCCCAGTCATAGTTTTGTGAGAACCTCACAGCATCTGCCCCCATGCCGCTTCTAAGCCGGTCATCTGCCAACAGCAGCCGGATTTTTTCCGCCATGTTTTCAGGCGATAATTTGACAAAGAAACCCGTTTTACCCTCCAGGATGAGCCGTTTGTCTATCCCGAGCGGGTGATCCGCGGCAATAACGGGGAGACCGCACGCATTCGCCTCAAGCGTCACGATGCTTGCCCCTCCCTCCTGCGTTGAGGGTATCACGAAAACCTTCGACGACTTCATGAGCGCCGTGACATCCCTGAAATCCTCAACAAATCCAAAAAACTTCACGTTTTCCGTCAGGTTCAGCTCCCCGGTCAGCTTCTCCAGTTTCTCCCTTTCCGGTCCATCTCCGATTATCCCGACCCTCAAATCGGGAAACTCCCTTTTCAGGAGCGCCGCCGCCCTGATCAGCACATCGATGTTCTTCGGCCTGATCAGCCGTCCCAGATAAACCACCTCGAGCTTCTCCGGCGAGGGCGGAACTCTCGAGATCTCCTCGAAGTCAATCCCGTTCGGCACCATGCTTATCTTTTCGGCGCTGACGCCAAGCGAGATCAGGTCGTCCCTCGTCTGATCAGACACCGCGATAACCCTGTCGGCTAGCCCCAGCAGGATTGTTCTTTCCATTGCCCTGCCCACAATTCCCAGCGATCCCAGGTACTCCTTCCAGTACCCGCGCCATACCTCATGCCACGTGACCACCAGGGGCGTCCGCTTCAAAAGTGCGCCGATCTTGGCCGGAAAGGCGTGGAGGTAGGGAGCTTGGTAGCAGTCGATCACATCGAATTCGTGCTTCAAGAGGTGAGGCAGCACACCCTGGGCGAACTCCACGGCAGCTCCGATAGATCTCCGTCCCTTTGAGTAGAGGAAGACCGCCCCGCATACCCCGTGCACGTGAACGCCCTCCAGCTCCATCTCCGGATTTTTACCCCACCACCTCACCCCGAAAACATGAACATCGTGTCCCCGGCTGGCGAGCCTGCGGGAGAGCTCGTATATCCTCTTTTCCGCCCCGCCCTTCACAAATGGATAAATGGCGTCGTGAACGTATGCTATCCTCACCTCAACACCAATCAAATAATTTCGTTCCCATATATGAAGCCACGATGTCCCGGAGTCCACGCCCGGCAGCTGAACGGGTCAGAGCCTGACCACGCGCCCGGTCCTGGATGACTCATAGATCGCGTGAACCATCTCCACGACTTTCTTCCCGTCGTGGCCGCTGGCCATCGGCTGACGCCCGTCCGCGACACAGGAGATGAAGTCCTTCAGCTCAAGCTCATAGGACCGGGGCGGCTCGGCGGAGTAGTCGAAAATCTGGCGCGCCCCATCCTTCGCCGTGAGGGCGGTTGTGCTGGTCACCGCCCATTTACCGCTGTTGACCGACTTTTCACCCCTGTTGTCTATGATCACGGATCCATCCGACCCATACACCTCCATGTACATGTATCCCGACCATTCCGTCCATGAGGACTGGATGAACGCCAGCTTGCCGTCCTCAGCCCTGAATATCCCCATCCCATTGTCCTCGACCTCAATCGGCATGTGGAGGGTCGCGACGTGTCCGGTGCACTCTGAGAAGTCCCCCACGAACCAGCGGAAGAGATCGAGGATGTGGGCTCCATTATCGAGCATCGTCCCCCCTCCAGCCGTCTCCCTGTCTACGTTCCAGGTGTGCAGGACCTTCTTCCCGTCGTGCCCTATCCATCCCCTCACGAAGAGCGGTTTTCCTATTGCTCCCCCGTCGATCAGCTCCTTTGCCTTCCTGACGTTCGAGAAATATCTGAGGTTTGATCCGGTTTTGAGGAACACCCCGTTGCGCCTCGCCGCCTCGATCATGGCACGCGCCTCCTCTGGGTTTCGAGCCAATGGTTTTTCACAGATGACGTGCTTTTTAGCTTCCAGCGCCGCGATGGAGATTGGAGCATGATATTTGTTCGGTGTGGCCACCACCACGCAGTCGACATCATCCCTCCCCACACCTTTCAGGTAATCGGTGGTATACTCACATCCAATTTCACGTGCCAGTCCAGAAACAAGTTTTTCGTCGGTGTCCACCAGGCAGGATATCTCGGCGCCGATCTTCCTGAGGGCGTTTATCCTTCTCCTCCCGAATCCCCCACAACCGACCACACAGAATCTGATCATCATTTTCCTTCCTTCGCTGAGAGGATGACCTCGGTTATATATTTTATCTGATCCTTGGTGAGGGTGTTCCCCGATGGGAGGTTTATCCCTTCTCTGCCGAGCTTCTCTGCCACGGGGTATTTCTCCCCCCGGTACTGCTTTGCGTAAACCGGCTGGACATGAATCGGATAAAAAGCGGATCTCGTCTCTATTCCCCTCTCCTTCAAATACGCCATCAGCTTGTCCCGGTCCATCCCGAAGGAATCCTCGATGAGAACGGTATACAT
>CAZMCI010000037.1:0-5448 GCA_964564905.1 Hadarchaeota archaeon (SeqCode)
CCCGAAAGGGGAAAAGCTTCCGCGAAACGCTCCCCGAGCGGAGGCGGTGAGGGAGCAACGTGAAGGAAAAGCAAAAGCCCCTTGCGCGCGAGAGGGGGAGGTCACTTATTCTTCTCATCCAGGCACCCGTATCTATTTAAATACCATGCTCCTACTGGAGTGGGAACACAACGAACTTTTCTTGTTGAAAAGTTCAGAAACGGCTGTCGCTGTTTCGTGGGTTGTGTCCTGAGAAAAGAAAAGGAGAGTAGAAAATGGCATACGGTGGAAGGTTCGGTGGGCCAAGAAGGTTTGGACCGCGCAAGATGTACAAGGCGATCTGCTCAGACTGCGGCGCGGAGTGCGAGGTTCCCTTCAAGCCGACCGAAGGCAGACCTGTGTATTGCAGGGAGTGCTTCCAGAAGCACCGCGGACAGAGAAGGGGCCCATAAGCTAGCTTGGGGGACCAGGATTTTGGGCTGCTTACACCTGGGCTAGCGGTAGCTAGGTACAGGTCTCACCATTCCGTTTTCAATCACTCGAGTTTTTTGACATGCCCGTGCCGAGGAACTCACCCTATTGTCTGAGCTATGCTCTTCCCGACGTCGCCGGTTCGATCCATTTCCTCTCCATTACTAAATCTGAAAAACTTAAAATGATTGGCGAAGGAAGGGTTCTTAGGGCCCGTGGCGCAGCATGGTTAGCGCGTTCGGCTGATATCCTCTCGGATGGAAACCGGAAGGTCCGGGGTTCGAATCCCCGCGGGCCCACCACTGGGAAAAACATGAAATGAGAAAATTAGCGCTATTTATTAGGAACAGGATAATAAGTGATGGCGATGAAAAATTTTGTGTTCAAACTGGCTTTATCTGTGACGGTGGTTTTGGAGATACTATGTATCTCACTGTCCCAAACCGTCACCGGAGCATCTAGCGAGTCCACATCTCTGGAAAATCCAAGGCTGACCCCCGAAAACGGAGAGTGGGGATCTGTTTTCGTTTATGAAGTCACCTACAGGGATGCGGAAAACAATATGCCGGCGACGGGTTACCCGAAAGTCTACATCGATGGAAATCCAAAGACCATGGAAAAAAAGGACCAAACCGACAACGACGCCACCGATGGTGTGATATACCGATTTTACTGGGCCACGACGACTTCGGACGTGGGGTCGCACAGTTTTTACTTTTACGTGGAAACCCTGACTGGAGAAAATGTGAGAGCTCCGGAAAACGGTGCCTATCAGGGGCCCACGGTGGAAAAGGCGTATACCTCACTGAGCGGCGCGATGCAGATTTTGGAGCTACAGGAAAAGAAGACCGCAATCTTCAGCGGATATTTGACCACGAGCGAAAATTCAGGCATCGAAGGAGAAAATATAGTCCTGGTTCAAGTCCTCTCGGATGAAAACGTTGCTGTCGGATCCGCAATCACGGACGAAAACGGGTATTACACCATGACGCTAGAGCCCCCAAATGGAAGAATACTGGTGTACCGAACTCAGTTTTTCGGAGACAATTACCATGAACCGGCCGAATCTGAGGACATGTACGGAAACACCCTCGACAAAAGCACGGGTTTCGGTATTTACTCCATTTTTCTTTTGGCGATGGTCGGGGGCATCATTTTTCTGCTGAGCAGGGGGATCCCGAGCTCCCACAGCCTGATGCCCATGAGTATAGGGTTTCTTTCCGGATTGCTGCTGGTATTCCTGAGAGCCGGAACTTTAGGTGTCCTAGCGGCTGGGGTCATAACGGGTTATCTGCTCTCCAGGAAAACCCAAGAGTGGAGCAAACACCTGAGGGTCGGGCTTATCACAGGACTGCTTTTCCTGCTGATAGGGCTCATCGAGGTGTATTACGTATTCTGGTCCCCGGAGCTCTTTTACCCGCTGTACTCGATAACCCAGGAAGAACTACTCGGGATTCTCTTCACCGGGACCTTCATGTCCCTCCTTAGCTATGGGCTGCTCGTCGGAGGAGGAGCCGTTCTAGGAGGGATGTTACACAAACTCTTAAAGCCAGGAGGACAGAAACCTTCTAATGATAGCGGGGAAGCTACCAGCAGCGGGGTAGAGCGGGAGTAGTGAATTATTCCGCCCCCATGGCAGCGTGGAGTGCCCGCCGGGCTCATAAGGTGTCAAGCCACGAGTTTGGCGCTCCTGCGAGACCCGGAGACGTCCGTGCATCGGCGCGGACGCTGGAAGTCGGTGGTTCAAGAGAAAGTGGCGCAAGCCTCTTTCGGAAGTTCCACCCCCCGCTATCACCAAGTTCTTATCGACATGCCCCCAGGATGATAAACAGAGGGATCAAGTTGATGATATTTCTCGAGCTCATCCTGATAACCCTTGTCTTGGGGCCCGCAGGCGGAGTAGCTTTCGCGTTTACCCAGGGACTTTCCACACTTGAAACTGCGGTAGCTGTCACCGCTGTTCACCTGATCCTCGTTCCGGTGTGGTTCTGGTTCTTTGAACTGCTCGGATACACCGTGAGATATGAAAGCCACCTTACCAAGCGGATCATGAACCGTTACGGGAAGAGGTCCGAAAAACTTCGAGATATCGCCAAGAACAAAATACGCGAGTTTGAACAGCGTGTGGGGCAGTGGGGCTTTGGCGCAGGAGTGGTCGGGTTCACGTTTCTCTTTGGAGTATCCTGGGCCGCGCTGGCAGCGTTTTTATTGGACATAAAGAAGAAGACGATGATGATATCCGTCGCAGTGGGTGCGGTGGCCTCTAGCCTGTTCTGGGTTCTCGTCTTCACCTTATCCACAGGACTAGTACCCAGTCCGTGGATAATTTATCTCATCGGAACGATCATGACGTTTGGGATCATCGGGCACAAAAAACTCCACGAACGCAAATTACTGGAAGAGATGACCAAAACGTTGAAAAAGTTCGGAATCAGCGAGAAAACAATTTCCTTCAAGACCAAGAAAAGATGAATATATTTTGAGACCCTGGGGCTGAAGATTTTATGAGCGCCACCTTGGTACCCGTTAGGTCCCATACCGGGTCACCGTAGCAATATTGCTGGCTTTCCAGCAGAGGAAACGCATCGGACCCATCGGAATTCATCATCCACACATCTGGGGCTCTCCCACTTGACTGCCGCATGAACAAGATCTTGTTGTCCCTGTTCCAAGCGCGCTGAAATATTAGCTGTCCGCTATCTCCAGGCGCATAAATCTGATGTTTATCGGAACCATCGTTGTCCATCACCCATATCTCATTGGGTTCCGCCTCGGCTCCTGGAGCCGCGGTCACCGGACCTTTTATGTAGACTATCTTCGATCCATCGTGACTGAATGAGGGCCACGAGCAATCCCCATCGCTTTCCGGTGAGGTGAGTGCGATTTTTCCCGTACCATCCGCATTCATCATCCAAATCGATGCCCCGTCTTCACCGTACCGGGTGTAAACTATCTTGCTTCCATCGGGACTCCAAGCTGGATTGCCGTTGGCATCCTCGGCGGTCAGCTGGACGATGTCATCTCCTCCAAGGGTCATCGTGTAAATCTGATTGTTATGGGTGTAGGCTATCTTGTCCCCGATAGGACTCCAAGATGGATCAAATCCCGGACCGATCTCCACGAGACCGGTGCCGTCTGTGTTAATCAGCCACAACGTCTGGTTCTCTCCGTCCAGATGTGCGAAGACTATCTTTTCACCATCCGGACTCCAGTCCGGGTCATAATCCGAATTTGAAAAGGTGACCTGAACTAAACTTCCAGGCTCGGTTGGGGGCGGAGGCAAAACCATATACAGCAAAGCGCCCGCTACTAAGATGGAAAGTCCAAGCATTATTAGCGGTAACTTGTGGGACGTCACCCGATCAGCCCAACTTTGTAGAGATACTCAGCAGCGAGTATAGCTCCCTTAGCAGCACCGAGTTCAATATTATGCGAAAGGACTGTGTACTGAAATCCGTTATCGAAAACGTTTGCTTCAACCCTGCCCACCAAAGCTGCCATCCCTCCCTCGGCCATTGAGTCGAATCTCGGCTGCGGCCTGTCCATCTCCTTCATGAGGATGATCGGTCGTTTGGGTGCAGTGGGCAGGCCAAGTCTCTGCGGTTCACCTCTGTATTCCTCCCAAGCCCTCCTGAGCCCGTCGATCGAGGTATTTTCAGCTGTCTGGATGAACACTGACTCCGTATGTCCGTGCAGGACCGGAACCCGGTTACATCTGCACGTTATCTTGAACTCAGCTGGATGCAACTTTCCACCGGAAAACTTTCCGAGGAGTTTCAGGGTCTCCGTTTTCACCTTCTCCTCTTCTTTCTCTATGTACGGAATGACGTTCCCCTCGAAGGTCTTCGGAATAAATTTGTCCAACACGACGGGAAGTTCCGTCCCCTGTGCTCTTCTCTGCTCAGCCCATCTGGCCACCGCCGCATAACCTGCCCCGGAGACCGCCTGCATTGACACCATGATCACGCTTTTCAATCCGAATTTATCATAAATCGGCTTCAACGACATCACCAAGCCGATCGTCGTGCAGTTGGGCTGAGGAACCACAAAGCCCTTCCATCCCCTACTTTTCCTCTGAACCTCGATCATCTTCGTATGAGACTCGTTGACACCCGGGAGGTAGGTGAAGCTGTCCTCGAAGTACCTGTAGGCGGAAGCCGTGCTCACCACCGGCTTCTCCTTGGCGACCCTTCCCTCCACATCGAGGGCTGTCTCCGACGGCAGGGCGGAAAAGAATAAATCGCATCTGTCCGCCCGAACGTCGTGTACGTTCTTGACCGTTATATCGAGTATCTGTCTAGACGGGGCTTCCTTCAGGAACCATCTCGAGTTTTCCTCTCCGTAATTTAGAGCCTCGGCATAGCTCCGTCCCGCAGACCTCTCGGATGCGTATAGCTCAGTCACCTCGAACCAAGGGTGCTCTTGAAGGTTGGCCACGAACTTTTGGCCTACTTCACCTGTTGCGCCCAGGACTGCGACTGGAATCTTTTCCATCCAAACACTCACTCTGTTTTGGAGCTCTACTCTTTTATCACTTGACGGTGAAACTCTGAAAGGTGTTCAGGTGCCCCGCCGGAAGTATGGACACATGGTAGGACCGCTTCCATCTCCTCCCCCACCTCAAAAATGTCGTTTCTGCAGATACGGACGTCCATGCCCGTACCATAAAAAGAAGGGCCAATCTTGAGGGCTTTATCTGATTCCAAGCACATCCCACATATCTTGAACAACGCCCGGTTTTCCTTTCGTCACCACATGACGGATGGCCCTTACGACCCCAACAGCGAATGTTTCACGACTGAGTGCTCGATGAACCACCTCGATTCGCTCCTGAGGGTTGTAAAATATCACGGTATGTTCACCCACGACCTCGCCCTCTCTCACGGATTTGATCTTGATGCTCTCCTCGCTCCTGCCCAAGGTTTTTGCGACAATTTGTGCCGCTTTCTTCGCCGTCCCGCTTGGAGCATCCTTCTTGTGCACATGGTGGACTTCAAC
>CAZMCI010000037.1:5458-9167 GCA_964564905.1 Hadarchaeota archaeon (SeqCode)
GACTTCAACTATCTCCACATCGTACCCCCCACCAAGCATTTCCGCTGCCCTCTCCACAGTTTTAAAAAACACGTTGACACCAACCGACATGTTCGGTGAGATGACTGCTCTGATCTTTTTTTCTCTGATGAGACGTTCAATTTCGGCCAGCTGCTCCTGTGTAAAACCTGTGGTTCCCACGACCAACGATATGCCCAGACTCGAGACTATTCTAATGTTTTGAAGTGCGGCATCTGCGTTCGTGAAATCCACCACCACATCGGGTTCAGATCTGAGGAGTACTTCCTCAAGCTTATCCGCACTTTGAATCGTTACACCGAGGGCACCCACACCTGCAAGTTCTCCAGCGTCTTTCTCTATATCGGGAGACCCCGGTGCATCTATGGCCCCGACCAGTTTCATGTCCCCCTGCTTTGAGATCTGACGCACGATGAGTTTTCCCATACGTCCAGCCGCACCGCATACAGCGACTCTTATCATTGTCGCACCAGCTTCATATCGGTCAAAACCCTGCGCAACTTTTCCCGATTTTCCGGTTCCATCTCAACAAGTGGTAGCCTGAGTCCCCCAGCCGCTAGGCCCATCCAGTTCATGGCTGTCTTTACCGGACCTGGATTCGTCTCGATGAAGAGCGCCTTGAATAAAGGTGCCAGCTCTTGATTTATTTTTTCTGCAGTTTTAACGTCCCCTGATCTGAACGATTCGACCAAGCCCGCCACCTTTCTTGGGACGAGATTTGACGCGACGGAGATGACTCCCACCCCACCAAGCTTCATTATCGCAAGTGTGTCCGAGTCGTTTCCGGAGGTCACGACGAAATCCTGCCCTTTCGTCAGCTCGATTATTCGCTTTACTTGTTTCATGTCCCCCGTGGCCTCCTTCACCCCGACGATGTTCTTCAATTTGGCCAGTTTCTCCATGGTTTCCGGCAGAAGATTCACACCTGTCCTGGACGGAATGTTGTAGATCACCTGAGGAAGATCGACCTCCTCAGCTATTTTCCTAAAGTGCGCATAGAGACCCCTCTGCGTCGGCTTGTTATAATAAGGAACGACCAGCAGGGCACCGTCAGCTCCGATCTCCTTGGCGTGTTTGGTGAGCATGAGCGCCTCCCATGTGGAGTTGCTACCGGTTCCAGCCAACACAGGGACTTTACCTTTTGCGGCATCCACCACGATCTCCACCACGCGATTGTGCTCCTCGTAAGAGAGGGTCGCACACTCTCCCGTAGTACCCACAGGAAGTAGTCCGTGGATCCCGTTCTCTATCTGGAATCTCACGTTTTCTCGAAGTCCATCTTCGTCTATTTCCCCTTTCTCGTCGAACGGGGTCACCATTGCCGTATACGCACCCTCGAACACGTTCATCCCTCTATTTTCCTCATTGCTCGCCTGAACAGTTTTAGCGCTTTGTCCCGGTCATCCCAGTTGACAAAGAAGCTTATCGAGGCCCTGCTGGACAATATCTCCACTATGTTTATCCCAGCTTTGGCCACCGGCTCTGTAAGTTTGGCTATCACACCCGGTGTGTAAATAAACCGTTCGCTTTCCGCTACTATCATTGCCAAGCCCCCCTCGCTCGTTACGCTTTTCATGAGCCTGTTCCTGACCACTGCCTTGTGCATGAGCCTGAGCGCCTTTGTGGCGTCCTTCTCTGCCACGTACACCGAAAAGGATCTGGGACCGATCGAAACACCAAATATGTTTATCCCAGCCCGGCTGAGCGGACCCGCAGATCTTACGAGTATGCCCGGAGTCGTCTGCATTTTCTCCCCGACCACTGTCAACATGGCAAGCGGCTTTCCGTGTAATTTCACGCCCACGAATTCACGCTCCTTAGGTCCTGCTATGGTTGTGCCACCGGAAGATAAATCACCTCGCCTGAAATGTGTAACCCTTGCCTTTATCTCCGGGTCTTTGTACGACATGGCACGGGGATGCATCACCTGAGCCCCGAAACGAGCAAGATCCCTCATCTCCTCCACGGTAATTTCTCCCACCAAAAGTGCGTTGGAAATCTTATTTGGGTCAGCGCTCATCACACCCTCGACATCCGTAACTATGATCACCTCGTCCGCGTGTACACATTTGCCGATCAAAAAGCCCGTTATATCACTTCCTCCCCTTCCTATCGTGGTTATGTTCCCCTTGCGATCGCGCCCCAGGAAACCACATATGACCGGAACCACACCACGTCTCATCAAGGGTAGGATATATCGTTGAACCCTCCTTTTTGTCTCAGCAAGGTCAACATTTGCCATTCCGAAATTGCTATCCGTTATCACGGGCCATTCTCTTTGGGCAGGATCGACAAACCTAGCATCGACCCCCAGCTCACGCAGCGCTGCGGCGAAAACCCGAGCGCTGACGCGTTCGCCTAAAGCCATTATGAAATCCAACTCTTTTTTGCTAAAGCCTTGCTTTGCTGCATTGACTGCCCTAAGCAAGGCATCCGTGGTGTGTCCCATGGCTGAGACGACCACAGCGATTTGGCTGCCCTTCCGGTACTCGTTGAAAATCGCTTTGGCCCCAAGCCGAACCCGATCTATGTCGGCTACGCTCGTCCCGCCGAATTTGACCACGAGACGTTTCACTCCAGCCACCCAGGAACCCTGTCAAGCCGAGTCAGATCCTCAAATGTCTCTCTTCGTCGTACGATCTCTGCTTTGTCACCATTGACCAACACCATCGCAGGGCGTGGTTGAGCGGTATGCTGACTGGACATCACGATTCCATAAGCTCCGACATCGAAGATCACAGCCAGATCTCCCTGTTCGGCCTTGGGAAGTTTCCTTCCTTTTCCGAGAAAATCACCTGACTCGCAAAGTGGTCCAGCCACGTTGACCACCACATCGTTTTTCTGGTCAAGTTTGTTCGCTAGCTCGATGTGGTGATATGCACCATATAGAGCAGGCCTAATCAGGGCGTTCATTCCTGCGTCCACAGAAATCCAGGTCGGCATGCCGAACCTCTCCTTGATGTATCCAACCCTGGCCAGAAGGATCCCCGCATCGGCCACTAAGTACCGACCGGGTTCGAATACCAGCACTGGTTCTTCAAGCCCGTGTTCCTTCACAAATCGTCTCACCACACTCGCCACCCTTTCTGCAACCCTTTCAGGTTGAAGTTCCTTCTCTCCGGGTTTGTATGGAATGCCGATCCCTCCACCAAGATCCACGTGAGAAATCGAAATGTCCAGTTTCTCCTTTACCTCCGCGACCAACGCCATAAGTTTCTCCGCCTCTTCTTCATAGGGAGCCGCATCAAGGATCTGTGAACCGATATGTGCATGGATGCCGACAACCTCCACATCTTTCATTTTGGCCGCTCGCTCGTACGCCTTGAGGGCCTGTCCACTGGCGACGTCGAATCCGAACTTGCTCTCGCGGAGTCCGGTGGCTATATAAGGATGGGTGGGAGCCCTCACATCCGGATTTACCCTAAATCCCACCCTCGCGCGTTTATCCATATGCGACGCTATCCTGTCCACAGCCTCCAGCTCCTGGAAATTGTCCACGTTTATCAGCACATCGTTGGCTATGGCAAGCTCCAGCTCCCGGGGGGTTTTGTAATTGCCGTTAAAGACGATGCGTTCTCCGGGAATACCTGCCCCAAGAGCTATCCTGAGTTCATTCTCGGAACTGACATCCGCGCCCGAACCTTCGCCCTGTAAGATCTTGACGATCGCGAGGTTCGAGTTCGCTTTCAAG
>CAZMCI010000038.1:0-3979 GCA_964564905.1 Hadarchaeota archaeon (SeqCode)
TTGCGGTGTTGCTTACTCCGTGCGCGTGAAGCGGACGGAGCGGAATTATCAGGCGCTCATTTCGTTCGAGATTGATGAATCACCCCTCCAGCCTTGGAACGGAAAACGCGTGGCTGCGATAGATGCCAACCCCGAGGGCTTAGCCGTGACGGTGGTCGCGCCCGATGGAAACCTGTTTGCTTCCCGGTGGTTCCGTGAGCCAGCCCTAGTTCATGCCCGTGCGGAGAAGCGCTCGTGGCTCGCCGCGAACCTCGTCAAGCGAGCCTTCAAGTGGGCGAAGGGCTACGGATGTAATTCCGTCGTCATCGAAAAGTTAAAGTTCAGCATGGCTCAAGAGGGTAGCCATCGCGTCAACAGGATGTGCTCGAACTTCCTCCGAAAGAAACTCATCGAGCTGATCAAGGTGTGGGCGCTCAAACTCGAGTGGATTTGCGCCGAGGTGAACCCAGCTTACTCCTCAATCGCGGGCGAGCTGAAGTACGGCAGGCAGTTTGCCCGCTTCAACCGGCACCAGCTCGCAGCCTTTGTGCTTGGGAGGCGGGCGCTCGGTTATGGTGAAAAGCTGAGCGCTGAGCAGCTCGAGCAAATTCCCAAGCGCAGGCGAGCACATGCTGTTCGCGTCATCTCGTCATTTCGCGGTCATCGGCACGAACTCCTGAAGCCACGCCCGGGCACCGATGGAAGGATGCCCGGCGGGGATGCGAAAGGAGCTAGTGTCGTTGGCGAGCGGGTCACACCCCACACCGCTGCCACCTTGGCGAAGCCGAGGTTGAGCCTCATGCTCGGCGGTGGATGTTGGCCGGATGAGGGCCAAGCTAGAGGGCATGGAGTTAACCCTCCCCCTTGCGAAGGGGTCAAACTAGGAAACATTAACGATGTTAACAAAATTAATGTTTTTTAGGAACTCCTTGTTGATTACATCCTCATAAATGCTGATGACGATCCGGGGGCCGAATTTGGAGAATTCGGGAAAACCGCTTCCTTTCAGATACTTCTCAAGCTCCCTCTTCACCCTCGCTATGTCCTCAGTCAGATAGACGTTTGGCTTGAAGCTCAGCACCTCTCTGAACGAGAAGGGGAACATGGACATGTCCACGTGCCTCCCGGTCAACGCGGTTGCCAGTTCCCCGCTTAACAACTGTGAATTGCTCCCGGTGACGATGACCCTTTTTGTCCTCCTTAACCTGTTCGCGAACAGTTCCCATCCATCAACGTTCTGAGGCTCGTCCAAGATGAGCAGGTCAATCTTCCCGTAGAGTTCATAGAAAGCTTGAAGTATTTTGTTCAGATCCTTCGTCCCAATTCCAACCAGCCTCTCGTCGTCGAAATTCACACAGCCGAAGTTCGCGCCCGCCTCCCTTGCGAGGAGCACGGAAAATATGGACTTTCCACACCTCCTCACGCCTAGGACGGCGAGGATGTTGGGGTGGGTTAAAAATTTTTTCGCGTGTCCTAGTTTCTCCCTTTCAATTATTCGTTCTTTCCTAAATTTGTCGTCCAATTCGGCTCTCTGATCCGCTATAATTCCTTTTAACTCCTCTATTTACATGTGTTAATGTAACTACAAACTTATTCAAAAAGTTTGTGAATATAATCACAAACATAATTAACGCGCGCGTTTGAAATTAAGTTTGCCATCTGCGTGGGGAGCTGTAATCTACGTTGTCTTACATCCACGTTCTTCCACCCTCCAAAAGGAAAGGATGGAAGGGGTTCGAGGCCATCAAGATGCGCATCGGCTCACCCTCTGCTTGGTCAGCGCCCAAAATATCAAGCCCCAGACGATGGTTTCTCCTACACCTTGGCGAAACCGGTAAAAATCCTTAATTTGCGTCCCCTCATCCATACTTCGTTCTGTACCACTCGGTAAAGTTCCTCAGTCCCTCATCCAGCTCTATTCTCGGCTTAAACCCCAACCTCTTTAACCTTGAGATGTCCGCCTGGGTTTTCTGAACATCGCCGGGCCATGAAAGACCGCCCTTATAAAACGTCTTAGTTACTCCGCTCAACCCCAGGAGCTTGAGCAACCGATTGGTGAGTTCCCTGACGCTGTAGCTCTTACCCGATCCAACGTTGTACGCCTCGCCCTTCAGCTTTCCCCTTCCGGCCACAAGGAGGGTTGCATCGATCGCATCGTCAATATACAGGTAATCCTTGCTCTGCCTTCCAGTCCCCAGCACCTCCAGCTTTTTTTCGTTCCGCTTTAGCTTCTCCAGAAGGTCGAACATCACCCCCTTCCGGGAGCGGGGCCCGTAGACGTTGTAATACCGGAGGGAGGCTGTTCGGATCCCGTAGAGGGAACTGTAGGAGTGACAGTACGCTTCAGCCGCGGCTTTCGACGCTCCGTAGTTCGAAATCGGACGGAGCGGGTGCTCCTCTGGGGTCGGAACGGGGGCATCTCCGTATACGGTGGAGGAGCTGGCGAAGAGGATGGTTTCGACGTCCGCTTTTCTCGCACACTCGAGCACGTTGAGCGTGCTGGCTGTGTTGAGTTCGAAGTCGTGAATTGGATCCTCGGTGGATCTGGCCACGCTTGACTGGGCGGCCATGTGAAAAATAGAATCGACTCCTTCGCACGCTTTTGAGAGATCGTCCAGATTCAATATGTCCCCGCGTATCAACTTGAAGCCCTTGTCTTCTTTCAGGGCGGCGAGGTTTTCCTCGTATCCGTTTGAGAAGTTGTCTATTCCGGTTACCTCCAGACCCATTGATCTCAGTCTCTCCGCCAGGTGACTGCCAATGAATCCCGCTGCACCAGTCACGAGAACTTGTAAGCCTAATTTTTTTGTCATCTGGCTACCCCATATCCTACTTGCCGAGGGCATAAAGCCATGCCGATAAACTCGCTTTGCACCCATCGGCAGGTATTTTCCTTGGAGTTCTTCATAAGATTAATAATCCTCCGGTTTCCAGTTTCTCACCGGTGACCGATGTCTGAGAAGGTGCGGCTCGATCAAGAACGAAAAAATCGCTATCTCGACAAGGTGGAGAAAATCGAGATAAGAACCGCTGATATTGAAGAATGGATCGGCGAGCTGAGCGAGGCGGATTTCGAGCGGGACAAAAAGACAAGGCTGGCCACATACAAAGCTTTCCAGGAACTTGTGGAAGCCGCCGCAGATATCTGCGCGATGTATGCATCAGACACGGTGAAAGCTGTGGGGGATGACTATGAAAACATTGGGAAGGCGGCGGGGGGACTCTACCCGGAGGGTCTTAGAGAACACCTGGAAAGGTCCAACGGGCTCCGAAATAGGCTCGTTCACGAGTACAATCACCTGAACAATAAAATTGCGCACGACTCGATAAAGGAACTTCTGCCGTCGTTCAAAGAATTCGTGAGGGGGGTTCGAGAATGGATAAAGAGCAAATAAGGACAGACTTTGAATTCCTGAAGAAGGATGGGCGAGTACTTGGCGTTTTGATCTTTGGTTCCAGGGTGGAGGGCAGAGCTCATGAAAGAAGCGATGTCGACATCTGCGTGGTCGCGCCCGGAGCGAAACCGTGGGACGTGCTGAAACAGGTGTATCCCCACCTCGATACCGAAAAAAAAGGTTACGACGTTCACGTGTTCGAGGAGTTCCCGCTTCATCTAAAACACCGCGTCATGGAAAATTACGAGATAGTGTGGACGCGGGATAAGGGAAAACTGGAGGAGTATTTCTACACCTATCGCAAGCTGTGGAATGATCAGGCAAAGGCCAGAGGGGTCGCCGCGCCAGCCGTTTCCGCACGATAAAACAGTGGGACTGAAGCTTTGCCCGCGCCCAGATGAATTTTCGATCTGAGTGCTAGAGGTTTCAGAGGATGACTTTTATGAAAAAGAATGGAAAGTGAAAAGGTGGAAAATCATGGAATTTCGTTTTAGGATTTTAACCAGCATTTTCGTCGCGGCATTGGTGTTCACGATCGTGGTTGTATCGTTTAGTGAAGGTTTGAGATGGCCCGTGTCCCTGCCAACGCTTGGGGTCGTGCTTGG
>CAZMCI010000038.1:4079-8377 GCA_964564905.1 Hadarchaeota archaeon (SeqCode)
TTGCCAAGTTTCTTCATTAACATAATTGAGAGTTCCATCTTCTCTTATTGGTTTCATGTAATCAACCGTGTATTTCCGAGTCATTGGACCGGCTGGCCCGGAGCCTCCGTCATAGATTGGACCTCCGCCCACCTTTGGCACCGTTATAGACTCTGGCATCCGAACATCTACAGTGCCCGTGCTTGTGTAGATGACGGTATCGGGAATATCGGATGGTCTCTCAGTGGTCCCCACATAGCGTTCCCATGTACTTGGAGATGGCAACTTCTCTATGGTCTCGAGTTTATAGGTCAGCGCACGAACCAGCGTGTTGTTGGAGTCATAGGCCTTTACGGTTATCTGGTGGGTCGAGGCATGGCTTGGTTTCATGTGGAGGGTGGTCAGGGCTTTGGACGATAGGGCAAGCACATGCGAGTCTGCGTCTGTGTTCACTCCATCTCCAGCTTCCACTTCCAACTTCGCATCGCCGGAGTACCCGTTCTTGGAGACCACTCTCACGGTCACGCGCTTCTCCTCCCATGGCAGAAAGCTGTATCTGGTCCCTCCGTACTCGTATATTCTGTGAGCGGTGTACATATCGACGCGCGTGCGCGGCACTCGTTTTGTTGTTATGGTATATGTTTTTTTGACATTGCGGATGTCGTCGCGCGGGGTCAGGGTGCCGGGTTTACACAGAGATGGTGGAGTTGAAGAGCTTTTAGTTTCCCAAACTTCATATGGCACCCGCCTGGTTGCAGTGTAACCTCTCACGCGGGTTGAGTAGATCGGCACCGAGCGCGTGCGGGTCACGTATCTTCCCGGAACCCACACTTGGTACTCCTCCACAACCGTATACGGCACCTTGCGGGTGCGCGTGACCCAGCCGTAGACCGGGATCGTCCGGGTTCGGGTCTCCCAGTGAGAGGTGTCGACCCACCACCACAGAAGCCAGTACCCGCTCCTTACCCAAACTCTGTACGTCTCGGTCCTCGTCCCCGTCTGCTCCCAGCTTCTGTAGGTCTCGGTCTGGTACTTAGTGACGGTTCGGGTTCGGGTCTCGTAGTGTCCTGGAACCCACTCCCGATACGTCTCGGTGCGGTATCCTGAGATGTACCTCTCGACACCGTCGGGTTTCACCGAGTATCCCTGAGAGCGGTAGTGCTCCAGGGCATTGTACTGTTTCTTGAAAGTCGTGGTGGTCCAGATGCCGAGGGTATATCCTCTCCTCACCTCCACCCACCGGTAGCCGGGCGGGAGTTTCGGCTTGGGGTTGAACCAGCTCTCCACGAACGTCTCGCCCGTGTCCACCCACTCCCCAGCGGTTGGGGACAAACTGACGCTCTCGATGCGATATTTCGTCACCCGCTCCTCCCAGGTGTAGCCGGTGGGTTTTCGCTCCTCGATCGTGTCGTAGACCGGCTTGCCGCTGGAATCAAGCACTGGCACGACACGCTGGGCCAGAAATGGGACTGAACGTCTTCCAGAGTAACTCGATGAAGTGTACCCCCGCGCCAGAATACCCGAGTTTTCCGGCTCTCCCGTGTCGGGGTTGATAAACTCTAGGTCAAAAGGATCGTACTGGAGTGAAATTCGCAGGTGGCGGGATTCACCCGAACCGATGTGGTCTTGAAGCACCCTGCTTTCAAAACCGCGGTGAGGATGTGTTCTGTTGTACCCGTGATGGTTCTCATTGATGTGGAGGAAGTACTCATAATCGTCGTCGGGAAGAATTATCCTGAAATAACCGTCCGCGTCCGTTTCCACGTCCACAGAGATAACAACGTTTTCCGAGCTGGCCCACCCGGCTATGCGCGCGTTCTCTATCCCCTGATTTTCGTCATCCAGAACAAGCCCATCGATTATCGTGCCGAGATTGCCCCAGATCGTGAACTCGAATTGTCTTCTCCCCCGATCCGCCCCCGTACCTCCGGCCGAGAACAGCAGGAAGGTGAGGGCCAAAAACACCGCGCAGCCTCTGAACAGCGCGTTTCCGTGACTCAGACCTCCCCTTGGTCGTACTTCCAGCACTCGTCCAGCCTCCATCTCCCGAAAATGGCATATTTCATCTACAGAACTTTGTCTTATAACCCCCTACGAAACATAGTTTCTTTCCGCCGGATTTTTGGGTGAGAGCCACTTATAAATGAAGAATTTCAAAGTACCCGGGGAAACGGTTCTCGCGTGGCGGGATTCAAATGAGTCCGCTCATCCTCAGCTTTACCAGTCCTATGAAGATCCTTATCCCGCTCGCTATGGTCGTTCCCCTCGCCTTCGAATAGCGCGTGAAAAAACACCGGACTCCCACTTCTTTTATCCTGAGTCCTTTCCTCCTGGCCTGGACGATTATCTCGGACGAAACCTCGTACCTGTCGCTCCTGATCCGGATGGTCTTCAGCGCCCGGCGGTTGAATGCGCGCATACCCGATTGGGAGTCGGTCAGTACCCCCCCGAGCATCCGCGTGATAAAGTTCAGCCAAAAATTTCCGAAGCGTTTGTGAAATGGCGGGTTCACGAAAATCCTCTGACCTATGACCAGATCTGCGTCCTTCAGGGATTCCACCAGTGCTCGGACGGCTTTGGGGTCGTGCTGTCCGTCCGCGTCGAATGTGACCGCACAGTCCGCTCCCGCCTCCAGGGCAGTTTTAAGGCCGGTGCGCAGTGCGGCTCCGAGCCCCATGTTCTTTGGATGGGTGACCACAACGGCTTTCTTCTTGCGGGCGACACTTCCGGTGTTGTCCCGCGAGCCGTCATCGACCACAATTATGTTCTTCCACCCTTCTCTGCGCAGAGCATCGATGACGTTTCCTATCGACAGTTCTTCCTCGTATGCGGGTATCACGATCCAGACCTTCATCTGCTTCTCCCCAGGTCCACCAGCAATTTTTTCACGCCTTCCTCAATCCCGACCCTCGGTTCGAAATTCAGTAACCTTCTGGCTTTAGATATGTTTGCCACGCTGCGGTAGACCTCCCCCGGGCGGGCCGGCGCGTGCGTCGGTTTCAGGTGGGTTTTCCCGCTCATTTTCGCGAACATCGTCCACAGCCTGTTTATGGTCGTCATCTTTCCGGTACCGATGTTTATGGTCTCTCCAGCGGCATCCTCTTTCTCCATCGCCAGCACGGTGATCTCTGCGACATCGCTCACGTGTACGAAATCGCGCCCCTGTTCGCCGTCACCGTAGATTACGGGTGGTCGGTCATCCCTCACGCACTCAAGAAATTTAGGGATGACACTTCCCTCTTCTCCCCCCACCTGCCGGGGACCGTAAACGTTGAAGTACCTGAGGCATACGGTGGGGAGCCCCCTCGCGTGGAACTCCCGGCAGTGGTTTTCCGCGAGGAGCTTGGTCTCGGCGTATGGTGAAAGCGGGTTTGGCGGGACCTCTTCGCCCGTGGGAAGCTGCTTTGGGTCTCCATAAACCGCGCTGGTGGAAGCAAGAACGAAGCGTTTGATGCCAGCCCTTAGACTCTCCCTCAGAAGCACCAAAGTCCCATCAGCGTTTACTTCATGGAAGAGTTCCGGTTCCCTGAGCGATTGGGGGACGCTGGCCAACGCGGCTTCGTGTATCACGGCCTCTGCCCCACCCAAGGATCTTCTCACTACGTCTTCATCGCGGATGTCTCCTTCGACGAAACGGAATCTCGAGTCGCCGAGGTGTTGCTTGAGGTTCTTCTCCACGTTTCCGGGCTGGTTGTCGAGCACGGTTACCGCGTAGCCCCTGGCCACGAGCACATCCACCACGTGGGAGCCTATGAATCCCCCTCCTCCGGTTACGAGGACCTTCATGGCACCGTCCTCATTCTTCTTCAGTTCAAGTTAAAATATACGAAGTCCTAAGAAAATTGGTGGTTCGGTGCGAGTGTGGTCAAAGGAACTCACTTTTTCGACCCGCAGACACCGCGAGGTGCTGGACATAACCGACGAGGTGCTCGATGCGGTCCGGGAGTCAGGGATAAAGAACGGCATTTTGCTGGTTCAGCTGCCTCACGCAACCGCGGCCCTCGTCCTGAACGAGAACGAGAGCGGTCTGCTGCAGGACCTTCTGAACAAACTTGAGGATTTCGCACCGATGCGGGGAGGATACCTCCACGATCGTATAGACGACAACGCCCACGCCCACCTGAAGTCCGCTTTCATCGGGTCGTCCAGGGTGCTGCCGGTTGTCAACGGGAGGGTCGTGCGCGGGACGTGGCAGAACTTTCTCGTCATAGAACAGGATGGCCCGAGGACCAGGAGGCTAGTCATACTTGTGATGGGGGAGTGAAATGGGGGTGGTTTATCTGGACATCGAGAGTTCGGCCAAGAAAGCAGACGAGGGC
>CAZMCI010000039.1:0-8175 GCA_964564905.1 Hadarchaeota archaeon (SeqCode)
TGAGTGATCACACCGTCAAACGTTGCAAAGGTTTCGAGTTCGTCCACAGAGAAATCGTAAACTTTCTCAGAGGGAGGGTTTATGTGCTGAATTTCGACTATTTCATCCCACACGACATCTTCATCCAACATCCGCTTCATGAGCGCAAGCTCCTCACCGATATCGACGTTTTTTCGTCTCGCAATGCTTTCGAAAATGTTTACGTATTTTTCCAACGTTGCCCTACTCACACGTTGACGCTTGGTGAAGTTATTTGTCAGTCTGGAAGGGAGCCCTACTTTTTTACTCAAATTTTTAAATAATTCGCCGAAACCCGGAACCATTTCAACGACATCATAAGAGGTTTTTTTCTTTTGAACCTCACAGAGTTCTTCTAGACGCCTAGCTTTCTCAGGAGTATCGAATCCTATTTTTTCCTTGAACGTTTTCGCGTATTTGTATGAAATGGAAATGGAGTGTTCTCGACCGTTGGACTTCTTAGTGACGAAAATGCCCATCTCGGCCAAAAGCAATGCCAGACCGTCAATTAGCTCTTTAGAACGAGAACTCGCCCGGATTACCCTTCTTCCAACGCTAACGTTTCCATCCCCATCAAAATAAGCACGCAGTAGTGAACCGATGAAGGTTTCATCCGCGCTGTACGCAAAATCCGGAACTTTTTTCCCGCTGGAGCCTTCCCCACAGGTTTTTCTTACGAAATCGGCCAAAACCTTGGACCGAATATTCAAACCGTGGCCTCTCGCAAAACCTCTGGGGTTATCTTTTTCACTAAAATTAATACCAAACTTTTTCGAGAATTTTCTCGCCTTCGATAAAAAGACTTCGTCCGTGTTGGAGATGTTTACCGTATACTTCGAAACATGACCTCCGGAGAGGTAAGCCCCGATAAACCATCCCAGCGTAGAATCCAGCTCGACTTGCTCAGGGATTTTACTTTTGCTACGAATCTGATAGGGGTACACAAAATCCTCTTGAATATCAAAACTGGACTCACCATTTATGCGGTCTTGGAGTGGTTCTGGACCTACTGGTACTGGGTAAGAAACTTGAAAAGATCCAGAATTTCCATGGAGGGGAAGGGCTTTCTTGAACTCGCTTCCGTACCAGTAGGGGTTCCTTGGAAGGTACTCATTCGCCTCCAGAAACTCCCGTGGTTTTGTGGAAGGAAGATTTTTGATTACTGGGATTCTATCCCCCAACCGTAGCTTTTTACCTAATATCGGAACCACCCGGTTGTCTTTTCTGACAACAAATGAATGATTATCAGTGGCAATGATTTTTCTCCCGGACCTGGTTTTTAGACACAGCAACTTTTTTGAACATGTATGTCTGCTGCATGAAATTAACTTCTTCCACCTTATTTTTCCATCTTGATTTAGGCTCGGCACTTCTATCTCTGTGTTGGGTGGTAAACAGCACACCTCGGATTCACCAACTTTTTTCACGCCGTGGGTTTCCATCAGGTCATCCACAAACTCGCCTATCTTCACAGGCCTGATATTACCGCCGACTTTCACGATGACTTTCTCACCGGAAGGGATTGACATCTGAGTTCCAGGCTCGCCTATCGACTGAGCTGCCACGGTACCAACTGCCTCGCCAGGTTCCACAATTGCATTGAGGTACGCCTCCTTTACGTTTTTTATTATCTCCCCTAGTTGCTCCCGGGTTATCGCGCGATCCTTGCTCACGCGCAGCAGACTCGACTGAAGCTCATGGACTATGGAATCCGGCACTTGACCTTTCAGTTTGCCAACCTCTGATTTTATCGTCTCTGCAGATACCCCAACCATTCAATAACCTCCGATCACTCGCTCAATGATCTTTTCCACTTGAACAGCCTTGCCCTTGTCGCTGCGCGCCGGATCGACACCATCCTCACCATACACAAACTGAACTATCGTCCCCCTATCGTCCCGCACGGTACCATCATATTCTACGCGAAGATCCTGCAACGCGTTTATCAAACGGCGCTGCATATAACCGCTCTGAGCGGTCCTGACAGCGGTGTCCACCAGTCCCTCTCTTCCACCCATCGCATGGAAAAAGAACTCCAAGGGATCCAGCCCGTCCTTGTAGCTGGAACTTATAAATCCGCGGGCCTTGGCTCCCAAGTCCTCTCTCCTGTAGTGAGGCAACGTACGTTTTCTATACCCTCTATTTAAACGCTCCCCACGGACGGACTGCTGGCCCACACAAGCCGCCATCTGAGTGAGGTTGAGCATGCTACCACGGGCTCCCGTTCTCGCCATGATGACAGCGTGATTGTCCAGCCCAAGGTACTTCTCCGCAATCGATCCGGCTGAATCCCTGCTTTCGGCCAGAACCTCCATTATCCTCATCTCGAGAGTCTCCCGGAGAGACCTGCCGGGAAGTGGTTCAAGCTCTCCAGCGTTATAGACATTGATAAGCTCGTTCACCTTTTCTTTTGCTTCATCTATCACCTCGTTTATCCGTTCCTTTGCCTCGGGTGGGATGTCCTCATCGTCTATACCTGTCGTGAATCCAAACATCATCGCTGCAGCGATGGAGAGCTTGGTAACCCTGTCCAAAAATTCTCTGGCCGCAGTGGTGCCATAATCCTTGACGATTCGGTCCAGTATCTCGCAACGATCTAGTGCTTTGTAGCTTCGGGCATCTATAACCCCGTGAAGCAGGTTTCCGTCCCGGATGACGACATACGCATCAATTTCACATTCCTCCTTTTTGCACCGTGTATGATTCTCACAAATCTTGGCCTTGAACGTCATGTTCAGACCCTTGGGCAGAAGCATACTGAAGATCTGTTTTCCCGTCCAGTACTCGACACCTTTTTCTTTCACAGCTGGCTTTGGCAGGTCGGAGAAAATTCCCGCATATGCCAGCAACTGCAATGCCTGGCTTTTGGTCAGCAGCCTGCCCCTGCGCGTGAGCAGGTAAGCACCCGTTATGTGGTCCTGGATCCCTCCTATGATGGGTCCTCCGAACCTAGGCGAGAGTATCTGCTCCTGTACCCGCATCAAAATCTTGGCTTCGGCTTGAGCCTCCTCGCTCTGTGGAACGTGAACGTTCATCTCATCTCCGTCGAAGTCTGCGTTGTAGGGGGGACATACGCATAGATTAAGTCTGAAGGTACGCCCAGGCAGGACACGAACCTCATGGGCCATTATGGACATGCGATGTAGAGAAGGCTGACGATTGAAGATCACTATGTCACCATCTTTCAGGTGCCGCTCGACGACGAAGCCAAGTTCCAGCTTGTTCGCTATATCCTCCCGATCGGCATACCGCAAATCATAACGCTTGCCATCGGAGCTGAGGACCGTGCTCGCACCTGGATAAATATCCGGCCCCCTTCGAACGAGATTGCGCAACTCCTCGATATTGTATTCAGTGACCCGAACGGGTATCGTCAAGGTCCGAGCCACGTGCTCCGGAAATCCGATCTCATTTATGCTTATATTCGGATCGGGGGACACCACCGTCCGTGCGGAGAAGTCCACACGTTTTCCGGACAGGTTTCCTCTGAACCGGCCCTCTTTGCCACGAAGACGCTGGGCCAATGTGCGCAAAACCCGTCCGGACCTGTGCCTAGCGGGCGGCACGCCAGAAACCCCATTGTCGAAATAAGTTGTGACATGATACTGAAGCAACTCCCATAGGTCCTCCACTATCAGGTGGGGCGCGCCGGCCTCTATATTCTCCGCAAGACGCTGGTTTATGCGGATGATGTCCACCAATTTATGTGTCAAATCGTCCTCGGAACGTACACCCGACTCAAGAATTATACTCGGTCTAACCGTAACGGGGGGCACCGGTAAAACCGTCAGAACCATCCACTCGGGTCTCGCGACCTTCGGGTCTATTCCCAGCAGCAGCGCATCGTCATCTTTTATATTTTCCAGACGTTCGCGCACATCGCTGGGCGTAAGACGATTTTTGCCTTCTATAAATGTGGTGGGCTTTTCAAATTTTATCTTGAACTGCGTTTCGCCACAGTGGGGACATTTTTCAACCACGATTGCGCTCCGAATGACCTCCTCGGAGATCTTCCACCATTTTCCTCCACTCCTTTTGACATCCTCAATACGCTTTCTGAACTCCTCAAGCTTTTGAGGCGGCAGCAAGATCCTGCCACAGTTTTTGTTTCTGCACGTCGCACGCAGGCAATTGTAAATTGTGTCGATATAGCCAACATGGATGACGGGCCTAGCAAGCTCAACATGCCCGAAGTGGCCTGCACACTCACCCGGACGTCCACCACAGGTTCTGCACCTCAAACCAGGATCAACTACTCCAAGCCTAGAGTCCATCAATCCCCTGTCGATGGGATATCCGTCCTCGTCATAAGTGTCCGCAGTTATTATCTTCGTCACGGACATCTTTCGCATGTCGTCTGGTGACATCAGGGTGAAATTTATGCTGTCAATTACTTTAGGGATCCTCATCATACTCATCACCTCTAAGCTCTATCCCTCAGCTGTAATCTCGGCAACATGCACATGGACTTTAACTCGTCCATGAGCAACTTGAACGCATATGACATCTCCACCCCGTAAATCTCAGAGTCCTCTCCGCAGAGAGGACAGTAACCGCGATCCCTTCTTTTATCATAAACCGCAAAGCTTCCACATTTACCGCAGACCAGAGCCGTGTACCTATCCGAGGCATCAAGCAAGCGCTCTCTCAGCAACATGGCGGCGCCGTGGCCAATCAGGCAATCCCTCTCCATTTCCCCAAAGCGCAATCCTCCTTCCCGAGCACGCCCCTCGGTCGGCTGGTGGGTGAGAACCTGTACCGGGCCCCGTGACCTGGCGTGAATCTTGTCTGCGACCATGTGATGAAGTTTCTGATAATAACACACACCTATGAAGATATCCACCGGAATCATCTCACCAGTTATTCCGTTAAACAGAACCTCCTTACCCGTGTGCTTGAATCCGCAGGAGTGCAACATCTTTCTCAGCTCTTTTTCTGGCACCCCTCCAAAAGCAGTGCCATCCACTCTCGTTCCAGCCAATGCTCCCCCTTTCCCGGCTATCGTTTCGAGCAACTGTCCCACGGACATGCGCGAGGGGATCGCATGGGGATTTATGATTATGTCTGGGGTTATCCCCTCCTCGGTGAATGGCATGTCTGCTCCATCCATGATCATCCCTATCACTCCTTTCTGCCCGTGCCTGGAGGCAAACTTGTCCCCTATCTCCGGTACCCGCATGTCTCTCACCCTTATCTTCACGAATTTGTTGCCTTCCGAACCTGTGGTGACCATTGCCATGTCAACGATGCCCTTTTCGCTGGGCCTCATCCTCACAGAGCTTTCCCTCCGTCCGTGCTCGACAGCGAGTCCGAACTCATCTATTTCTTCCAAAAATCTTGGGGGACTCGTCCGCCCGATCAAAACATCTTCCCCATGGACTTCCGACTCGACCTCGGCTATTCCGTCCTCACCCAAGTTTTTGTAGAGACTCGCCTCGGCATATCCTCTGATTTCCTCGCTTGGAACCTCAAACTTGTCCTCTTGGCCGCCGGGGTACCTTCCTTCCTCCGCCTCGTATACCCTGTAAAAAGTGGTCCGACCCATGCCACGATCGATGGAATCTTTGTTCACTATAAGCGCGTCTTCTAAGTTGTATCCCCCGTAGGAGGCGATCGCCACCACAAGATTCTGACCTGCGGGCCTGCGGTCAAAGCCCACAGCGTCCATCACTTTAGTTTTTACTAAAGCGACTTGGGGATAATGGAGAAAATGACCCCTTGTATCCACACGTTTGTGAATGCTGGTGGTGGTGATTCCCAGCGCTTGTTTTGCCATGTTCGCACCGTATGTGTTACGCGGCGACTGATTGTGCTCAGCGTACGGAACAAGCGCCGCACTTATTCCCAATATCACCAGCGGGTTGATCTCCAAGTGGGTATGTTCAGGACTTAACTTGTCCTCAGATACCGCGATGTAGGTATTTTCCTCCTCCTCGGCGTCCAAGTACTCGATGATGCCTCTTTTTATGAGATCCTGCCAAACCAAATCCCCCGACTTTACTTTTTCAAGTATCTCAGGGGTCAGGGCCGACTTACCACCTTCAACGACGATAACTGGTCTGCGCACCCTGCCGGCATCCGTATTTACACGCACATCATCAGTATCCTCTCTGTATGCCACATTGACCTGTTCGTCTATGGTGCCTTTTCTTCGATGTCGCCTAAGTTCCTCCACCAATATCTTTCCGTTCTCCGTCACACCCACCAACCGCCCATTAATGTATACAGCACACCTTCCCTTCCTCTCACTGCCCCTCTCTATTTTCGTGACACCGAGTTTGTGCATCAAACGCTCTACTTTGCCCTCATCGGTGCCTGTGGATATCTCTGCCATCAACGCAAGGTTCTTGACCAGACCACAATTTGGACCCTCAGGAGTTTCGGACGGACATATCTTTCCCCAATGGGTTGGATGAAGATCCCGCGCTTCGAAATGGGGCTGGCTCCTGCTTAGAGGAGAGACAACACGCCTGAGATGAGATATGGCCGCGATGTAGTTGGTGCGATCCAACAGCTGGCTGACTCCGGTCCGTCCCCCAGGCCAATTTCCGGTGGCCAACGCATGCCTGATCCTCTCCGTCAGCACATCCGCACGGGCCGCGGTTATCAAATTGAGTTCCCTTCCCCTCGCATTCGCTCTCTCCAGCTGATACTTGATGTCTCTGGTGAGATTGAGAAACGCCAACCTGAAGACGTTCTCGAGAAGCTCACCAGCGAGCTTTAGCCGTTTGTTCGCGTAGTGATCTTTATCATCGACCTCCCTCCTTCCAAGACCGAGCTCGATCACTTGTTCAACCATTCGTCCCAAATAATACGCCTTGTTGATCCGGTCACTTGGTTTGGATCCGATGTGTGGCAGAAGGTAACGGTCCAAGACCTCCCGCGCGCGCTGCAACCTGTACTCTCTGGTCTGTCCAATTGCTACCCTTTTTCCTATCACATCTAGGGCATTTTCTTGGGTCTTTACATCTATAGCTTCCTGCAGATTTTCAAAAAGTTCCCTGGCGACCTCCGGATCTTCGGAAACCGCCTCAACTATCTCCCTGTCGCTCTCCAAACCCAACGCCCGCATCAGAACGACAAATGGCACCTGCCCCGGCACGGCCGGAAAAGAAACCCGCAACAATCCATCTCGTTTTCGCTCAACCACGACCAGCGCACGGAACCCATGGCGGGTCGAAAAAACCTTCGCCACTTCGGTGCCCATCCGCTCGTCGCGTTCTACCAATATCGAGTTGGAGGCCAGATCTTCCTGAGCGACTATCACGCGCTCAGAACCATTGATTATGAAATATCCGCCGGGATCCAGGGGATCCTCACCAGCGTTTATGAGCTGCTCCTCGCTCATCCCACAAAGCTTACATATTTTTGATTTAAGCATCACCGGCAATTCTCCGATGTAGACTTCCTGAGGAGGCAGCTCCTTCCCGTTTTTTACAATAAACATCTCCAGCAGAACCGGCGCAGTGTAGCTCATATTCCGCAGCCTGGCCTCGCTGGGGAATATCGATGGATGAGAACCGTCCGCTTCCTTGACGGACGGAGGACCTATTTTCACTTTACCAAACTTTACGCTAGTTCCCTTGATGTCCAACTCTATACCCCCTATCTCATCGATAACCTGCTGGATCCCGCGTTCGATGAACTCGTTATACGAATCGAGGTGCTGTCTTACCAGACCTTTTTCCTTGAAAAAAGCTTCTACGATGGGCCAAGTATCCTGCATTTATTCACCACTATTCCTTCACAACGTATCTGTAAACGACCGCCGTTCCCGCAGTGGGACTGTTTCGCGTGATCTTGAGTACGTCGCCGGGCTTCGCTCCAATTTCCCTAGCCGCGGGATCCGAACTCTTTATGAGGGGAAGATGGTGGGGCTGAATTTTATAACGCTTTAGGATTTCCTCTACCTTTTCCTTCGGCAAAATCTCGTGCTTCGGCACCAGCACATGCCGCCCGACCTTGAATTCTTCAGACATTTTTTCACCCGCATTCCCAGACGGGCCCGGCGGGATTCGAACCCGCGACACCCGGCTTAAAAGGCCGGTGCGCTGGCCAGACTGCGCTACGGGCCCTACCTAGAAAGCGGCTCAAAATCCCCCTTTTATCCTTTTCGCTATTTAAAATTACCGAAAGCTCTTTTAAGGCTTTCTAAAA
>CAZMCI010000040.1:0-8157 GCA_964564905.1 Hadarchaeota archaeon (SeqCode)
AGGGAGCTTCCTGCTTCAGCGACGGGACTTCTTTGTACCATTTTTGATGAATAGAAACCGAACCTGTACGATAGCATCGACTCATTCCTCATGTATTATAGCCGGGGGTTCTTTATATAGAAAAACTCGCCCTCTTCCTCCTTCTCTCGAAAGGGGACTTCTCGGCGGTAAAGTTAAACCCCTGCTCTTCCGGTGTTTTGGTGATGGGACGGTTCTATTTGGTGTTGACGACCCTAAAAAACCGTGGCGAGGCCCTGCGACTCGCTGAACGCCTGATCTCGGAAAAGCTCGCCGCCTGTGCGAGCATGGTTCATGGGGTCGAGTCAACATACCGATGGAAGGAAAAGATAGAACGGACAAGAGAGACCATAATGCTGATAAAAACGTCGAAAAGGAAAATTGACCGCTTGATCCACCAGATAAAAGAGCTCCACCCCTATGAACTACCTGAGATACTCGCACTGCAAATCGACCGGGGATTGTGGGAATATCTCGAGTGGGTGGATAAAAGCCTGAAACAGGGAAGATGAGACCATGACCAAGCCCCTACACGTGGCCGACGTCAAGGAGGTCATCTATAGCCAGGAGCGCTGGAAACTTTTCAATGAGCTCAGGAAACGGGCTCTGGAGCTGATGATACCCCTCGTAAAGGCAGGATTTGACCCAATTGTGCACGGCAGCCTTGCTCGGGGAGATGTACACAAACGCAGTGATGTTGATATTTTTGTTCCACGGACGATCCCATCTTATAAAGTGGAATTAGTCCTGGATGAAGCTGGATTTGAAACCCTCAAGCGAGAGATAGTCATGGCAACTCCGTGGCAGCTCCCCAAAGCACATATCTATATCGAAGAAAACCGCTCAATCACTTTTCCGCTGCTGGAGCCCAAACCGCTCGAACTGGAGTTTTATCATTTCGGAGGCACGGTTGGTGTGGAACACGTGAAAAAGAGTATACGTGTACCTGGTATCGACAAAAGACTCATGCTTGTGGAGCCCACTCCACGCGGCCACGTGGAGAGCCCAGTCATCAGGAGAGAGGCGGAAGCGGCGAAGCGTGTGGGAGTTAGCCTAGACATAGTTCGAGAACGGGTGCAGGTCCTGACAAGGCGAGCGGAAATAGGACATTCCGGGATCTTCATCAAGCGCGAACTGGCTCCCGGAGAAAGCTTCGAAACCGTGCTGAGAGACCTGATAAAGAAAAATCCGGCTGTAAAGCTTCGCTTTAAAAGAAAGTAATTTCGGCTTAATGAGATGCAAACAAACTATATGTTTACGGCGTCCCTGAGTCGTCCCACCACAAACTTCTTATCCAGCACGGACACGAAATTCCCAACGCGTGGACCGGATTCTCTTCCGAGCAATGCAAGATACACTGCTTTGAACAGCTCGGATGGTTTTAACTCAATGCTCTTTCCGATCTCGTAGATTTGATTGTGAATCTCAACCGGAGTGTAATCATGCGATGAGAGCTCGTCTGCCAAGCGAGCAAGACCCTCTTTTTGTTTTTCCGTTAAACCCCGAACCGCTTCAACGGGTAACTTCTCCACCACTTTAAATCGCAAACGCTCAGGTGCATATTTGGAGACCCAGTTTCCCGCTCGACGCAAACGGCTGAGAGCCAATCTTATGTCCCGCTCACCGGGCTTAACCAGAATCCCCCTGGATGTCATTATCCCGATGCCATGCTGCTCATCGTGGATGACTTGGCTCAACACCGCTGCAAATCTGAAGGGAACCCGCTGGGGTTGCCTTCTCGGCACGCGCGTGACCTGAGAGAGCTCATACACGCGCTTGAGTTGCTTTCTCTTGCGAGGGCTAACGCGTACCTTTCCGAAATGGATTTGCTCAAGACGGTCGTACTCGTCATAAAAGTCGAGCAACGGCAACCCGGGATCGAACTCTTTGGCCTTCATGGGTTTGCTCCTGAAGATAAAATAGCGCAAGAGTTCTGGTTCAGCTATCTCGATCCACTGGGGAAGCGTGAATACCACCCCTTTGGATGACGACATCCGGCTGCCACGAAGACTGACCCACTCGTAAGGCACCGGATAGGGGGCGTGGTACTTGAAAACCCGTCTCGCAATCAACTTTCCGGTATCATAACTCCCCCCGATGACAGCGTGATCCTTTCCAAACGGCTCACAGGTGACCCCCAACAGCTTCCAGCGAGCTGGCCATTCGACACGCCAAGTCAGCTTTCCCTCACCCTTTGTGTA
The DNA here is from genome assembly GCA_964564905.1 of Hadarchaeota archaeon (SeqCode). GTDB lineage: Archaea > Hadarchaeota > Hadarchaeia > Hadarchaeales > Hadarchaeaceae > B75-G9. Next base: position 2,220 of record CAZMCI010000040.1, read on the forward strand.
ATCGGCCTCTCCCTCGTGGCCACAGCCGGAAACGTAATCGCTGCCCTCACACCTGTAACTGACATAATCGCCATCCCAGGCGAATGTCCTCGTCGTCGCTATCCTCCCGCATTTCTCGCAAATTGCATCGTATGGCAACCAGTCCTCGGGCAATGGCTTCGAGCGATATCTGTTGAGCACAGCGCGAATTTTGTCTGCATTTTGAAGTGCGGTTTTTATGAGTCCCGCCATCTTTCCGCTTCGGTAGATTTCAGCCCCGGAATAAATCTTCACCTTGACCCCAAAATCCCTGAGCAGCTCGATAAAGGGTCTGGCAAAGTAATCGACGAAATTCTCGTAACTCGGGTCGGGTGAAGGGATGTTGATGTAGGGCATGCCCAGGTACTGTCTGTATTTTTCAGCAAACTCACCCTCATTCAACGGCCACGGAATTCGACGCATTGGGTCGTAGTCGTCCGCGTACCAGAACGCCGTGGCTTTTCCGCCGAGTTCCTGTACCGCACGCCGAACTCCATCTGCTATGAACACGTCATTGCAATGCCCAATATGAATGGGTCCGGATACGGAGATTCCGCTTGCAATAACGTGTTTTTTACCCCGCTTGAGCAGGTTTTTTGCTACTTTGTCTATCCAGTGCATGCCAATCGAAGTAGGTTTAAATTATGCACGTAAAATCTTAGCGGGTGTAAGATTGAAGCCAGCTCACCGGATGAAGGAGATACCGCCCTCCGGTACCCTCAAGGTTCTGGGTCTAGCAAAAGAACTCGAACGCCAGGGTAAAAAAATCATCCACATGGAGGTTGGCGAGCCAGATTTCGATACTCCAGAACACATCAAAAAAGCCTTGGGAGATGCCCTTGCGCGGGGACTGACAAAGTACACACCCAGTCTGGGAACACCCGAGCTGAGGACCGCGATAACCGAGCACTTGAAGGAGAAGGGAATCGAAACTGAGATGAAAAACGTAATCGTTACTCCCGGCGCAAAACATGCGATATTCTGCGCCATGGCGGCCACGCTCGATCCCGGAGACGAGGTGATCATCCCAAGTCCGTGCTGGACATACGAAGCCACGGTGCGAATAGTGGGAGCCAAACCGATCTTCATCGAAACGACACGAGAAAATGAGTTCAAAATCGAACCAGAAAAGGTCGAAGAAGCTTTGACTTCAAGGACGAAGATGCTCCTCCTCAATTATCCAAACAATCCAACTGGTGCGGTGATGACTGAAGAAGAACTCCGTCCGATAGCGGATCTCGCCTCCGATAGGGGACTCTGGATATTATCCGATGAGATCTATGACTCTCTGGTCTACGAGGGGAAAAACGCAAGCATGCTCTCCATCCCGGAGACGGCTGAGCGAACCATATACGTGAATGGTTTATCAAAAACGTATTCCATGACCGGATGGCGGCTGGGATATGCCGTCGCCCCGGTCGAACTCATCCGTGAAATGAACAAAATCCAGCAGGCATCCACTTCGTGTGCGGCCAGTTTCGTTCAAGCGGCCGGAGTGGCTGCCCTCCGCGGACCTCAGGATTTCATCGAAAAAATGCGTGGAGAATTTAAAAAACGAAGGGATGAGATAGTAAAAAGACTGAATTCGATCGACGGAATTGACTGTCCGAAACCCGGGGGGGCATTTTACGTGTTTCCAAGCATAAAAAACCTCGGTATCCCATCACTCGAGTTCTGTGAACTCCTGCTCCAAAAAGTGGGTGTGGCAGCAGTCCCGGGGAGTAGCTTCGGACCATACGGCGAAGGGCATGTACGCTTCAGTTATGCGACCTCCATGGAGAACATTAAGAAAGCTACTGAAAAGGTCAAAGAGGTTGTCGAGGAACTTCAGGCTCATAAGTAGAGGTCAACACCCGTCTGATCTCCCTAGCTTTTTCCTTTCCGATGCCGCGAACTTCTCTCAGTTCTTTCTCAGATGCGCACATTACTTGCTCAACCGTGCCAAAATACTCCAACAAACGTCGTGCGAGCACAGCTGAAACTCCGGGAAGCCCTTCCACGACAAATCGTTGAAACTCTGAGAGGGTTAACCTCTTGGGTTCCCCGCGCACCGCGACTTCTCTGAATCCAGCCAACTGCTCCCTCTTGGCAATCATAAAAAGGATGTGTGCGGTCTCCTTCTCGTCGGAAGCTGGCAGGATCGGTATCCTGAAATCCACGGCGAGCGCAACCAGCGCCCCCCTTATCGCGTTGGGGTGGATTGCTCTTCGTGAATACACGTCATTTCCTTCCAAAATCAACACCGGATATTCAAATGTTTCATGTAATAGCTCTGCTTGGGTCATGAGACGTTTGTCCACGATCGATTGCAAAAAATCATCGACGGTTTTTCTCTCCACGGCGACACGCTCACTTAGGATAAAATCCCCAACGCTGAGCTGCTTGGATTCCACATCCGCTCCAAGTTTTATCAGTTCGTTGACGATACCAGATGGTATCTCGCGGTGGTCGGCTATTATTTTCAGTTTTCCATCCCTCCGGTCTTGGATCCTTTCCGACATCCGTTCTCTTCCCTCAACCGGGATGTTACCGCTCACCAAACAACTGACCGGCTCATTTCACCCTATCAGCATGGTATATGTCATGACCCACAGGATGAGCCACAGAATAAAAAACGGGAAGAACCCCCCGCTGAGCGGATTGGGTTCCTTGACGGCTTTGGATTCCTCGACCCCCACGGTCAGAAACCTGCTCCTGACCCGCGGGTGAATGGCCAATTTATATGTTATGTAGAACAAAATTATTGCTACGAGCAGGGAGTAAATGTTGAGCCTTATGTTTGCGCTTGTCATCACGCCGGAGATGATACCGGCTACCGCTCCCGTAGCCGCGAAGAACATCGTCAACCTCTCGACCGACAACACGGATTTTTTTATCTGCTCCATTTCCAACCCCTGGTGATAGCATGAAGTTGTCCATGTCCAGCTTGGACATTATGGTCTGCGCTCGCGAACTTAAAAACGCTATCGATTTCAGGGTTGACAACGTCTACGAACTTGATGGGACGATTCTCATCCGCCTGCGCGGGCGCAGGGGGGAGCGGCAGGACCTGGCAATGGAACTGGGACGAAGAGTCAACCTCACGGAAAGAGAGTACAAGGTTCCAAAACACCCCAGTCCATTTGCGATGCTCCTGAGAAAACACCTCGTGAACAGTCGGCTCTGCGGAGTCGAACAACCCGATCTGGAACGTATCCTTGAACTGAGGTTTTGCGGAAAGGAGAAGCGTCTGCTGATACTGGAGCTTTTCAGCAGGGGAAATCTCATTCTTTGTGATCATGCACGGAAAATTCTCCAGCCTTACCGGCCAGAGGTTTGGAGGCATCGCATAATTAGGTCTGGAGAAATATACAGATACCCCCCAAAAAAAGTCTCCGATCCGAAAAACATCGAAGGGCCCCTCCTGAGACGCGTGCTCACCGGAGCTCCAGATGTGGTGAGAGGTCTAGCAACCGGTATGGGAATGGGGGGCCAACTCGCGGAGGAAATATGTGCCCGTTCGGCGATCCAGAAAAACCGCAAGCCCAGCGATCTTTCAGACCAGGAGCTAGATGCCATCGCAAGGTCAATAAAGGAAATGTTGGAGCAGGAGCCAGATCCATGTATCGTTTATGCCGGCAAGAAACCTGTGGATGTGCTCCCCTTCGACTTCAAAATTCATATCGGTAGGCCCGTGAAGAGGTTCAGTTCGTTTAATGATGCCCTGGACGAATACTTCAGCACCCTCGCTGTGATCTCGGCATCCGAGAGGATAAAAAAGCGTCTTGATGGAGAACTGGAAAAACTCAGACGCAGACAGAAAAAACAGCAGGCGGACTTCGCTGAGATGTACGCCAAGTCCGCTGAACTCAAACGAAAGGCGGACCTTCTCGCGATGTACCATCCGGTGGTCGATGAGCTTTTGTCTCGTTTGAACCGCGTGAGAGAAAAGAAAAGGTGGCAAGAAGCCAGCGCCCTTGTCCAGGAAGCAAGACAGAGGAAAGAGCATTGGATAGCCCCGCTCAGGCGCGTGGATCCCAAAAGAGCGGAGATCGAGATAGAGCTGGCCGGGGAGAGAATCGTCCTGGACCTACGTGCGTCCGCGTTCGAAAATGCGTCTCGGTTTTACGGACTGTACAAAAAACTGGCGGAAAAATCTGCAAGGGGCAAGGCCGCGCTGGAACGGACCGCGAAAGAAATCGAGAAGCTATCAAGCGTCGGGATACCCGAAGATGAAATCTCCCCTCCCAAAAAGCGCAGGAAACCGCGATGGTTCGAGCGGTACCGTTGGTTCATATCCTCGGACGGGATGCTCGTCATTGCCGGCCGCGATGCTAAAACCAATGCCGAAGTGGTCGAAAAACACATGGAGCCGAATGATCGACATCTCCATGCGGATATCGCTGGCGCACCTCATGTGGTGGTCAAATCCGGAAACAGAGAGGTACCGGAGACGACCCTCAGGGAGGCAGCGGAGTTTGCCGCCATGCACTCCAAAGCGTGGAGAGAGGGTCTCGGAAATTTAGATGTGTACTGGGTGATGCCGAATCAGATCTCAAAACGGGCCCCATCCGGGACATATCTGCCCAAGGGAAGCTACGTGATCAAAGGAAAACGTAACTTCATAAAAGTTCCACTTAGAGGTGCCGTCGGAGTTTTGATGTTGAATGGAGAAGAATTTGTGACATGCGGACCTGTAAGCGCCATGCAAAAACATTCACGAATGACCGTGGAAGTAGTACCAGGTAAAACTAAAAAATCTGAACTGGCACGTAAAATCCAATCCAAATTCAAATCTGCCGGCATGGAGATATCGATCTCGGAAGTTGAAAGAGCGCTTCCCCCGGGCCCTGGGAAAATTGTAAGTTGAAATGGAGCCGCCGCCGAGGATTGAACTCGGGACCTCCACCTTGTTGGCGTCATGAGATACCAAGGTGGCGCTTTCAGCCTAGCTTTGAACTAGTCTACCGACTGAGCTACGGCGGCCCGATTTTTACTAAATATCACACCGACTATAAGCCTATTCCAGAACGTTTCGGGGTGAGGCCCAAGATACACATTTATCCCCTCCAGTCGTAGGGACGATGGGATCGGAATGAAGATAGGGATAATAGGCGCTGGCAATTTGGGATCATCCTTAGCGCGGGGGTTTTTGAAGTCGGGGGCTATAGATACAAACGACCTCAAAATCAGCGACATCGACGAAAAAAAATTGAACGCGCTGGCCTCGCTTGGGATGAAGACGACAACCGACAACAAACAGCTGGTGGAGGACTCCGACGTTGTCTTCATAGCAGTCAAACCGGGTATGATGGACTCCGTGCTGAAGGAGACGAAAAATGTTTCCAGCAATAGACTCTTCGTCTCGGTCGCTGCTGGGGTTTCAACTGAGTTTATCGAGAAACGCACGAAAGCCAGGGTCATAAGGGTGATGCCGAACATCTGCGGAGAGGTCGCGGAGATGGCCTCCTGCTATTCCCTCGGGAGAACCGCCATCCCCGAAGACGGAGAATTGATCGAACAACTGCTGAATAGCATCGGAACCGCATTCAAGGTGGACGAGGATCTCATGGAGACGGTCACGGGGCTCAGCGGAAGCGGCCCAGCGTACTTCTATTTCTTCATGAAAGGTCTCCAAAACGCCGGAGTGGAACTTGGACTTCCTTCCGATATCGCTCTCAAGCTCGTCGCTCAAACTGCCAAGGGGGCCGGAGAAATGGCGATGATTCACGGAGATCTGGGAAAACTCATAAAAAATGTCTGTACCCCCAGAGGAACCACCATTGAAGGGATAAAGATGCTGGAAAAGGGGAAAGTAGAAGAAAGCGTGGGGGAGGCTGTCAAAGCGGCCACCAAGCGTGCTAGAGAGCTGCTCAGGTAAGATGGAACGCTGAGACCGACCGTCGGATCTCCCTCACCTTCCGAGGGTTCGAACGATCTT
>CAZMCI010000041.1:0-582 GCA_964564905.1 Hadarchaeota archaeon (SeqCode)
GTCTTGCTCGGAGCAGCCGCACTTATGATCCTAATTTTCCCATCCAACGTCTCCGGAACACCCGGGAACTTTACCCCTCAGGAGGACGAGATATACGACAACTGGGGGCTCTGTCGCAGCCGGGCTTGGGGGGAGGATGGTTTTTTTCAAATAGCTGACGGTACCTTTCGTCCCGCGATAGTTTTCGAAAGTCTCGGAGAGTTGAAGGATGTGGGGTGGGAGGTTGGACGGCGACTGGCGGGGCAGTATGCGGATCGAAATCAACTCGCGGAAAAGATTTTTGCGTATGGGAGGGATCACATCCGCTACACATCAGACTTGGATCAATTTGGTATGGAAGAGCTTGCCCGCAACGCGGACGAAACGGCTTGGGAGATAGAGTCTTTTGGTTTTTCCCGCGGCGATTGTGAGGATTATGCGGTTCTGCTGGCGGTGATGTATCGCGCGGCGGGCTTCCGATCTGCTGTGGTGTTGGCTCCGGGTCACGCGGCGACGCTCGTTCACCTGCCGGGCTATCCACGTGCCAACGTATACTGGAACTTTGAGGACACCGGAGGGTGGATATGGGCAGAGGGCACCGGG
>CAZMCI010000041.1:592-8111 GCA_964564905.1 Hadarchaeota archaeon (SeqCode)
GAGTTCATGGGCTCAGATCTAGTCGCATACGAGATAACTGAGGAGGAAAACATCTTTGGAATCGGAAGATCGGGGACGCTTATGAGCTCCGGTGGGGGAGGCCCACCCATCGGATTTTCATCTTTTTTCTCCGTGATACTCTTCCTGTGGCTGATTTCCGCGTTTGGGAGACGGTAGGGGCCCGGACCGGACAAAACGTTTCCTGCTCAATGGCGCAAGCACATTTTCTATTGCCCTGATGAGTTCGTGCATGTTTTCTCCGGTCTTGGCGGATACAGGGAACACCACGTCAAGCCACTGACGCCAAGGGGGGAGCATTCCAAGTTTGTCGCAGATATAATCGAGAAGCACATCGCGTTCGTTGGGGTAAATCAAATCTATTTTATTTACGGCCACGATGGGGTTAAGTTTCAATTCCTGAAGAAATGAGAACATCTCCACGTCTATCGGTATTTCTCCCTTTCTCTCCCACCTTTCGACTATCTCTGGAAAAGCACGTGCGTCCACTATTTCCACGGCAAGCAATATCCTTTTTTTATTTTTTTCGAGATACCTGATCACGCCTGTTTTTATTCGTTCCTGAGTTCTTTTTGGCACACCGGTCATGAAACCGAATCCGGGCATGTCTACGATGTCTATTTCTCTCCAAGGATACCGGGCTATTCTACGCGTGACCCCTGGTTTTTTTCCGATTCTCACTTTTCTTCCCGTGACCCGTCTGATTATGCTGGATTTCCCAACGTTCGAACGTCCCACGAGCACTATCTCCATGTAGATCTCACCATTTCGTATCTCAAGCCGCGTTTTGAAAACGTTCGGGTCTGGGGAGGCACTGATGGGCGATTTTGCCTAGATCTCATCAGCGGGCGAGAGAGTGATCTCATCCTTGTGTTTGAGTTTGGTGTGGATCCCCCGGATCTGTTGGACCCTCCGCCCGTTAAGCAGAACATTATAGTTTCCTCGGAGGTCCCCCGTCATCGGGTCTAGTACTTCTTCGACCACTTTGGGGTGTCTCCGACTGAGCTTCATCAAAAGCGTGTCCACGGTCTCATCATTGCCTATCGGCACTTTGATGGTGTCCGTTCCAGCGTGTTCTCGAAAATTACCGTGGAGTTTGATCACTACTTCCATCTCATCACGGGGTCCTGGCCAACGGATTGGATGTCATTCCATCACGGCATTATCATTTTGGTGTCAGTAGTTCTTGGCAAACGTTTCTAAAAAAGTTTTCGGGAATGAATCAGATAACTTCTAAAACTTAAATCTATTTATGTCGATCTTGCAAACAACTAGTGGTGAGGGGAGTGAGGGCGGTTCTCTCTTTTAGTGGCGGGCTGGATACTCTGGTGGCCGTCCGTTTACTGCAGGAAAAGTACAATGCAGAAGTAATAACTGTCACGGTCGATGTGGGACAGTCTCCCGAGGCATTGAAGACCGCCGAGCGGAGGGCCAGGCAGATGGGTGTCCTCAGGCACATTTATGTGGATGCTCGGAAGGAGTTCGTGGAGGAGTACATCTTTCACAGCATCAGGGCCAATGGGCTCTACGAAGGCTACCCTCTTTCGACAGCTCTTTCTCGTTACCCCATAGCTCTCAAGCTTGTTGAAGTGGCGCGCAAGGTGAAAGCAGATGCCATAGCTCACGGTTGTACGGGAAAGGGAAACGATCAGTTTCGTTTCGACACGACAATAGCGATAAAGGCGCCTGACCTGAAAATCATCGCTCCTATCCGTGAGATGAACTTGGACAGAGCACATGAGTTAGAATACGCGAGGAGAAAGGGTATTCCTCTTGGAGCGGAAAAACCATACAGTATCGATGAGAACATATGGGGGAGATCCATCGAGGGAGGTGTGCTGGAGGATCCCTCCAAAACCCCACCCCGGGAGATCTACATTTGGACCCGTCCACCAGAGAAGACCCCGGCGAAGCCACGCGTGGTTGAGATAGGATTTGAAAAGGGCATACCAACGACACTCGACGGTAGACATGTGAGCGGAGTAGATCTCATCACCAGATTGAACAAAATCGCCGGAGCTCACGGTATTGGGAGGATTGAACTGATCGAGGACCGAATCCTAGGACTAAAAGCTCGGGAAAATTATGAGGCTCCGGCTGCAACCGTTTTGATCCAAGCTCATATGGCTCTGGAACAGCTGGTCCTGACAAAGCAGGAATTGATCTTCAAGCACCTAGTTGAACAGGTGTGGTCCGATCTTGTCTACAACGGGCTGTGGTTTGATCCTCTTCGTGGGGATCTAGATGCCTTCATCGACTGCACCCAAAATCGGGTGACGGGCACCGTCAAGGTAGAACTTGACCGCGGGTCCTCTCGCGTCGTGGCTAGGAGTTCCCCATACTCGTTATATGACAAAAAATTGGTCTCGTTTGAGAAATTCGGGTTTGACCAGCGCGAGGCAGCCAGCATCATAAAATTTCATGGTCTTCAGGGAAGGTTAGCTATGAGACGGAAGGGATCCGATGGATGAGATAAAAGTGGCCGTTGTGGGCGCATCTGGATACACTGGAGAGGAGTTGTTTCGAATCCTCGCGGTTCACCCCAACGTGAGAATCCAAGGAGCATATGCTGTCCGAAACGCTGGAAAAGACGTGAGCGAGGTTCACCCAAATCTCAGGGGGATAATAGACCTGAAAATCGCCAGACCTGAATACGAAAAGATCGGTAGGGACGCCGACGTAGTTTTTGCGGCAGTCCCCCATAAAGTGGCAATGAAATTTGTGCCAACACTACTTCAGGGAAATGCTAAAGTGGTGGATCTCAGTGCCGACTATAGATTTGATGATGTGAGGGTGTACGAACGGTATTATGTTCAGCACGAAAGTCCCGAACTAAAGGGAGTATATGGCCTGCCGGAAATTCACAAAGATGAGATAAAGCGTGCTCGGCTAGTTGCAAATCCAGGATGCTTTCCAACTGCAGCTGTTTTGAGCTTGGCCCCCTTGGTGAAGTACCGTCTCATAGATCTAAAGCACATAGTAGTTGATGCAAAGACCGGGACTTCCGGCGCCGGAGCCGTCCCCAGTGAGACCACCCACCATCCCCTGATAGGCTCTAACGTCCGCGCGTACGCTGCGACCTCGCATCGTCACTCACCCGAGATGGATCAAGAGCTGGGCAAACTCGCCAGAAAACAGGTCAAGGTTCACTTTACGCCCCACCTCATTCCCATTGTGCGTGGTATTCTTTCGACTGCTCACGTTTTTTTGAAAAAGCGTATGAACAAGGATGAAATTCTAAATCTCTACAGAGACTTTTATGCTCACGAACCTTTTGTGCGCGTCGTCGAGGGTTTGCCCGAGATCAACTTCGTCGTGGGTTCAAACTACTGTGACATCGGAATTGAGGTCGACTCCGACGGTGAACGAGCTGTGGTGGTTTCAGCAATAGATAATCTCACAAAAGGCGCGTCAGGGCAGGCCGTTCAAAACATGAACCTGATGTTCGGAATTGACGAGACAGAGGGGCTCAAAGCTCCACCCCAACGTCCTTGACATCTCCAATAGCTTTTAATCACTTCATGGCTTTTTTGACATTGGGGAATAAATGGTAAAAGTGCTGAAAGGAGGTCTCACGGAAGTTCCCGGATTTTTGGCTACCGGAGTGCGTGCGGGAATCAAACGACGCGGACCTGACTTAATGCTGGTCGTCTCGGAGAACGGGCCAGTTCCCGCCGCGGGAGCTTTTACCACCAACCGGGTCAAGGGCGCTCCGCTCGTGGTCACAAGAAACCACCTCAAAAAAGGAAGGCTCGGCGCAGTGGTGGCAAACTCCGGGATCTCAAATGCCTATACCGGTAGGAGGGGATTACGCGACGCCTACAGGATGGCTCAGCTCACAGCAAAGCTCTTGAAATTGCGGACGAGGGATGTGGGCGTGGCATCAACTGGTCTCATAGGATCCTATCTCCCGATGAACAAGATCGAAGCGGGTATCCGCATCGCCGTGAACAGGCTGTCTAGGTCCAGAGAGGCCAGCATAAATGCAGCCAGGGCCATAATGACCACGGACACCGTTCCAAAGGAGATCGCCGTCCGCTTGAGGCTGGACGATGGAACACCGGCGACCATTGCAGGGATAGCAAAGGGCTCAGGGATGGTGCGTCCGAACCTGAAGACGGCAACCATGCTCGCGTTTCTCGTTACAGATGTTGAGATAACCCCGGAAGCCCTTCGAACCTCGCTGCAGAAGGCGATAGACCAAAGTTTCAACATGGTGAATATAGATAACGACATGAGCACAAGCGACATGGTCCTCATCATGGCGAACGGTCTGGCAAAAAATCGATGCATAACCCTTCGCGGCGACAAACGTTTTCAGCTGGCTCTGAACCACGTCCTCATCGAACTTGCGCGCATGATAGCGAGGGATGGGGAAGGTGCTACCCGGCTGATAGAGGTGCACATAAAAAATGCGCTTACTCTCAAAGAAGCGCAGAGCGCTGCAAGAACCGTTGTAGGTTCAAATTTGGTTAAGGCCGCGGTATTCGGCAAGGATCCCAACTGGGGGCGCATCGTCGCCGCGCTGGGAAACTCGAACGCACGATTCGACCCGGGCAGGCTCACCCTGGATTTGGTGAGTGAACAGGGGCGTGTTGGTCTGGTCAAGAAGGGTGTTCCCGCATCCAAACGCGTGCTTGAACGAGCTAGAGAAATAATGGGAAGCAGGGAGATCGAAATTCACGTGGATCTAGCTGCTGGGAAGTACGATGCAACTGCATGGGGCTGCGATTTGACGTACGACTATGTTAGGATAAATTCTCGCTATACTACGTAGTTATTCCAGCCCGGTTCTTGATTTTTGTCAGCATTTATTCAGGACGGCTGGATTACCAATCATCCAGCAAATCATCGATATTGGCGAGATACTCGTTGTAAACGGATACCCAGTTGTCATATGTTGCCATGTGTTCGTTCGCTGTGCTCGATGCTTCGTCTCCAGCTTCCAAATATCCCTGATCATAATAATTGCATGCATCCGCGAAGTATTTCGACGCTTGGGACATCTCGTTATACAATTTTACCCCATATTCAGCCACTCCGATGTAGTTGTCGATTAGGTGCGTGTATTTGTCGTTTGGGGCGTAGTTTCGTGCCTGCTCAAAATAAATTTTTGCATTTTCAAAACTGCTTACAGCGTAGTCATAGTAAATTTGCGCGCTTTCGGCGTGATCCCCTGCCACTAAATAATAACCATCCCCATAATTCGCGCTGAAAGCTTCGTATTCGGAATCCGCGCGCCCCTGGTTTACCAGGGCATCTTTTTGATGTCCTATGCCCTTTAGCAGCAGCTTTTCAAAATTTTGCATATCTTCAATCTGACTTTGCAACGAGCTTATCTAACTATCTTTTTCAAGCTTCTGCTCGTCCAACAGTAGCTAAATCCAGCCACTAGAAGGATAACCGCTATGAAAATGCCCGCCATCCCATAAGTCCGTTTCATTTAATTTCACCTCCACTTTCCACTCTCGTGCCTGCTTAATTAAATCTCAGTAGAAGAAGCTGGAGGGCACTCTGAGGTAGAAACATACTCTTGATATTGCGGGAACTTGGCCCGAGATACGACTGCTTAGCAAATCTTTAAGTAAATAATGTAAATTAATGAAATCGAAGCGTGATGGAATGCAGGATCGTGCCAAGGTAATGCTGGAAGCCCTTCCCTTCATCCAAGAATTCCACGGCAAGACCCTAGTCATCAAACTCGGAGGCAGCGTTCTCGGCGAGGATAAAATGCTCGATTCCCTTCTCAAGGATGTTGTCTTACTCAATCTGTTTGGGATGAAGATAGTGCTGGTTCACGGTGGAGGTCCGGAGATAACCGAGGAAATGCGCAAACTTAAGATAAAACCAAAGTTCATCGAAGGACTTCGCGTGACCGACGAGAAAACGATAGAAATCCTGCACGAGCAACTGGCCGGAAAGATCAACAAGCAGATAGTGCTTGGGATCAATCAACACGGAGGGAAGGCATTTGGAATCTCCGGGGTGGATGGAAATCTAATCCGTGCGCGCAAGTTGATTTACAAAACCACCAGCAGTGGAGGAAAAGAAGTGGAGGTGGATCTGGGATTTGTCGGGGAGGTGGAAAAGGTGGAGCCAGCCATCATTAACAACCTCCTCAAAAGCGGGTGTATCCCAGTGGTCGCACCCATAGGTGTGAATGGGGAGGGACGCAGTCTCAACATAAACGCCGACATAGCTGCGGCTGAGATAGCGATAGCGATAAAGGCCAAAAAACTCATCCTGCTCACGGATGTTTTGGGCGTCATGCACAACCCGAATGACGAAAAGACGTTGATACCAACATTGACTATCGAGGAGGCACAAAAACTGATTCAAGAGGGTGTAATCAAAAAGGGCATGATTCCAAAAGTGGAAGCCTGCTTAAAAGCGGTTCGTGGGGGCGTTGAACGGGCCCACATTCTAAAAGGTACAACACCCCACGTCCTTTTGCTTGAAATATTGACCAAAAGCGGCGTTGGCACGATGATAGAGCGGGGAAAATGAATGAAGATCGAAAATCCGAGTGATCGTCATCTTGCCCACACCTACAACCGACAACCTCTTGTGCCCGTCAGAGGGAGGGGAATGTATCTCTGGGATTCCAAAGGTAAAAGATATACGGATTTTGTGGGGGGGATTGCGGTCTGTTTACTGGGGCACTCCCACCCTGCTCTGGCGAAAGCCATTTGCACGCAGGCGAAGAAGTTGATGCACGTCTCTAACTTATATCGCATCCGACCACAAGAGGAGCTGGCCGCTTTACTCGCTCGGATTACCCCGAAATCCGTAGAAAAATTTTTCTTTTGCAACTCCGGAGCGGAGGCCGTTGAAGGAGCTTTCAAGCTGGCCATAAAGCATACCCGGCGCTCCCGCATCATCACCATGGAGGGTTCCTTCCATGGCAGGACCATAGCCGCCCTCGGCGCCACTTGGAATCCCCCATACCGAAAACCATTTGAGGCGCTCATCCCCCAAGTTTTCGATTTTGTGCCATTTGATGATTTATCCGCGGTTGAACGCGTGATAAGTGACCAAACCGCCGCCGTTGTGGTCGAACCAGTGCAGGGAGAGGGCGGCGTGAACGTGCCATCGGACGATTTCTTACCCGGACTAAGAAAGCTATGCGATGAGTACGGTGCGATGCTCATCTGCGACGAGGTTCAAACTGGAATCGGTCGCACTGGAAAATGGTTCGCCTGCCAGCATTGGAAGGTTGACCCGGATGAGCTCACGATGGCAAAAGCTCTCGGGGGTGGATTTCCCATCGGGTGCTTTGGGGCAAGAAAGGAGGTGATGCGTTCCTTTTCGCCGGGAAATCATGCATCCACATTTGGGGGAAATCTGCTCGCATGCGAAGCCGCAAAAGCCGTGATACGGACGGCGATGAAGGAAAATCTTCCACGGCGGGCCGCTAAGCTCGGAAAATACTTCAAAAAGCGGCTGATTGAGCTTGCAGAAAAACATCGGCAGGTGAAGGATGTAAGAGGGCTTGGCCTGC
>CAZMCI010000042.1:0-8048 GCA_964564905.1 Hadarchaeota archaeon (SeqCode)
CTGATCGCGCTGGTTCTGCTGATCGGGTTGGGGACGGGATCAGCATCGGGCGCGATGGAGAAATTGGAGGAGGTCTCCTCCTTTGATTTTGATTACAGAGGTGCGGATCTGGCTTGGGATGGAGAATACCTCTGGGCCACCGATCCCAACGAGGACAAGATCTACAGCTCGACACCAGCGGAAACGTCATCTCCTCTTTCGACCCACCCAGCGCCTACCCGTCTGGTCTGACATGGGATGGCGAGCACCTCTGGGTATCAGACGTTGCTGAAGGCAGGGTTTCTCCTTTCACCTGCTTATCATGGTTCGATCAGGGATGCTTCGCTTGAAGCCAAGGGCCTTTGCAACTCCGCGGTTTCTCTCGAGGTGCTTTTCCAGCGTTTCGTCCTTGTCGATGCCCACCAATAATGCGTAAACGAGAAGTTTTAGTGCTGGCAAGCGACCGTAGCCCTTTCTGCCCCTCCTCTTGCACTCTGGAACAATTGTCTTGTTGACTACCAGTCTTGCCAATTCAACTGCTTCTTTCACAGGGGAAAATTAGCGGCAGAAAGCAAAGGAATTTTGCACACACCTAGTCTTATTTGATTGGGGGCCCCCTCGAGCGCATCATAGTGGGACATGGGTTCCGGATAGATGAATGCGATGCGCCGCCCTCCAAAGACTCATAAGGGGGGGAGAATGAAGTGCGGAGGCCGGGCGAAGGCGGAAAATCAGCATAGGTGAACGGGATCGACCAAAACTACGGGAAATCTTTTAAACTCTTCGAAGAAAGAGAAAACAAGCAACGAAGAAAAAAAGAGGAAGTAAAATGAAGAGAACCGTAACTTTGATAATGGTTGCAAGCCTGCTTTTAGTATCATTCCCAACAGTTCTAGCAAGAGAGGAAAAAATCTCGGTGATAATCGGGTTCAAAGGAAAACCCGACCTAGCTCTGATTCAAGGACTGGGCGGCGATGTCGAACGCGAGTACAACCTAATTAATGCCTTAGCAGCGGAGCTTCCAGCCCAAGTCATCGAAGCCCTCTCGAGAAACCCCAAGATAGCTTACATCGAAGAGGACGCTCGACTAAGCACGCTCGGAGAAGTGCTACCATGGGGCGTTGATCGTATTGATGCTGAACTCGTCCACCCCTATAATGAAGGTACGGGCATCAAGATCGCCATCATCGACACAGGTATCGACTATGATCATCCCGACCTAGACGCCAACTACAAGGGTGGTTACGACTTCGTGAACGACGACTCTGACCCGATGGACGACGAAGGACACGGAACCCACGTTGCGGGAATAGTCGCGGCCGAGCTTGGCAACGGCATCGGTGTGATAGGTGTAGCCCCTGAAGCATACCTATACGCGGTCAAAGTCCTCGACAGTTCGGGGAGCGGTTACCTCAGCGACGTGATCGCCGGCATCGAATGGGCGGTCAATAACGGGATGCAGATAGCCTCGATGAGCCTAGGCACGAGCACGGATTACCAGTCGCTGCACGATGCTTGTGACGCCGCCTACGCGGCGGGGGTCCTGCTCGTCGCGGCGGCCGGGAACGAAGGCAACCCGCCGGGCAAGGGCGCCAACGTGAGCTACCCCGCAGCATACAGCTCGGTCATTGCAGTGGGAGCAACTGACGACGAGGATAGTAGGGCGAGATGGTCAAGCACTGGACCTGAACTGGAGTTGATGGCTCCAGGAGTGAACATTTATTCGACTTACTGGGACGACACATACGCGAGCCTCAGCGGAACCTCGATGGCGTGTCCACACGTCACAGGAACGGCGGCTCTGGTCTTCGCATCGAGCGTTGATCCTGCCTACGACTCGGACGGTGATGGACAGTGGGACGCGAGCGAGGTGAGGCAGAGACTTATAGATACGGCGGAAGATCTCGGCGACCCGGGTTGGGACTCGAAGTATGGATACGGCCTAGTGGATGCATACGCGGCGGTCTCGGAGCCGACGGAGCCGGTGCACGATGTCGCGATAACAGACATCTCAGCTCCCTCTTGGGTAGTACAGGAGGAGCTTGTGTTCGTGGATGTGACCGCAGCAAACCTAGGAGACTTCGATGAGAGCTTCACGGTGACCCTAACCGATACTACTAACAACATAGAAATAGGCTCCCAGGCTGTTAGTTTGACGGCCGGAAATTCCACCACTTTGAGCTTCAGTTGGGACACAACCAGCGCGACAATCGGCGATCACATCTTAGAAGCAACCGCTACCACAGTTCCTGGGGAGACGGACACCACAAACAACTCGAAGACAACCACTGTGACTATCAAGGAGCCGGTCCACGACATCGCAGTGACTGCGATAAATGCGCCCACCCAAGTAGCATTGGGAGACGTGAGCACGATAGACGTGACCGTGTCGAACGAGGGAACCTACAGCGAGAGCTTCATCTTGACCTTGACCGACACCACTGATAGCGTCGAGATAGGATCTCAGGCGGTCAGTCTGGCGGCCGGAGATTCAACGACCCTGAGCTTCAGCTGGGAGACCACTGGAGCTTCGGTGGGAGATCACGTCCTAGAGGCCCGAGCGAGCGTGGTCGAGGGTGAGACGAACACCTCGAACAATGTCAAAACCGCAACGGTTAGTGTGATTGAAGCGCAAACGTTGGATGTCGCCGTGAGCACGGACAAAAGCACCTACAGTTCTCCTGCGTGGGCCGAGATAACCGTCCAAGTCATGAGTGGGGGGAGCCCAGTCGAGGGCGCCGCGGTTGACATAACGGTCTATTACCCAGACAATTCAGTCTCTGCCACGGGTTCAGGGACGACAGATTCTAGCGGAGTAGCAGCGTTCAGGTACCGTATAGGTCCAAAAGATCCTGCCGGAACTTACAAGGTCAAGGCGGTAGCTTCAAAGTCGGGGTACACAACGGGAAGCGGGTCGACAACCTTTAGTGTAGAATCGGGAAATGGAAACCAACTCTAAGTAGGGTGCTCGCAAGCCGCCTTCATCTTTTTTCTTTTTTATTTTAATACCATTAGTTCTGACTTTTAAAATCAACAATCGCGAATACTGCCAAGTTGGCGCTGGTATCTATGCCAAGTTTTTCTAAGCGGGCCCGGAGGGATTCGAACCCTCGACCTGCCGGTTTCCGCCAAGACTCGTTAAGAGCCGGCTGCTCCGCCAGACTGAGCATCCCGATGGGTTTCAGCCCATTCACGGGCCCGGGCCCTGAATTGATTTATCAGGTTCCCAAATTAAGTGTTTATGATAACATGTTGGTCTTCATCGGATTGGGTTTAAACGACGATGGGATCTCGTTGCGCGGACTACGTGAAGCCAAAAACGCTGATACGGTGTATATGGAACTCTACACCAGCCCCATCCCCAAATTTGACCGGAATAAACTGGAACGGGAAATAGGAAAACCCATCCAGTTGGTGGACAGGAAAAAAGTTGAGATGTCTCCCCACGAAATCCTGAACAGGGCCAAAACCCAGAAGGTAGCGTTCCTCGTCCCAGGAGACCCCATGATTGCTACCACCCACGTGGACCTGCGCCTCCGGGCCGCCAAATCCAACATTAAGACGAAGTTGATACACGCTGCATCCATTGTATCAGCTGCTGCTGGAGCCGCTGGTCTTCAGAGTTACAAGTTCGGTCCATCTGCCACGATTCCATTTTCTGATAATCCGTCTGTCAGGCCTTATGAGGTACTAGAAGAAAACCTAAGTCGTGGGCTACACACGCTGCTCTTGCTGGACATCAGAGCAGAAGAAAAAAGGATGATGAGCGCAAATGAGGGCATGAAGGTCATGCTAGCGCTGGAGAGACGAGTAGGGAAAAACATCTTCACCCCAAATACTCTAGGCGTGGTGGTGGCACGGGCAGGAGCGTGTGATAGCCTGGTGATGGCAAACAGAATCGAAAAGCTTCTGGAGGCCGACTTTGGGCCCCCACCTCATGCGCTGATCATCCCGGGGAAGCTTCATTTCATGGAATCTGAGGCCCTCAAGATACTAGCTGGAGCTCCCGAGGAGGTGCTCAAATGAGGCCGGTCACATCAGAGGAGATGAGAGACATCGAAAAACGAGCGGAACAGATGGGCGTCTCGAGAATCCAGATGATGGAAAGCGCCGGCAAAGCTGTGGCAGACTGTGTCAACGCCAAAATAAACGTAAAAGGAAGGCAGATTGCAGTCATCTGCGGAACGGGAAACAACGGAGGGGATGGATTCGTCTCCGCTCGCTACCTTGCATCGTACGGGGCTATCGTCACCGTGTTACTGCTTGGAAGTGGTGAGAAAATCAAAAGTTCGGAGGCATCTCATAACTGGAAGATAGTAAATCGTATGAAAAAAACTATCAAAATAGTTCAACTTTCGGATGGCGATCTCGAAAGATGGAAGCAGGCTATATCGGATGCAGATGTGATTGTGGACGCGATTTTCGGGACCGGAATAAAGGGTGAGCTCAGAGGACCGTATGTATCCGTAATAGACCTGATAAACTCAAGCAGGGCGATGAGGGTCTCCGTGGATGTGCCTTCCGGTCTGGACCCTTCCACGGGGAGGCACGGGAAGACCGTCGTGGCCGATGTAACAGTTACTTTTCACAGAAAAAAGAAAGGCATGGTGGGGCGGGAGTCCATCACCGGAGAAGTAATTGTAGCGAATATAGGAATTCCTCCGGAGGCGGACGTATATGACCCTTGAGGACGAGCTCTTGAGCGAAATTCAAAAATGGTCCGTCAAACTTAATGAGAGCATTTCGGAGGTAAAGCCGGTCACGCCCGATGGTGCAAAAATGTTTGCGAATATCAAAGCTTATCGCGATGATTCAGTCCATTTTCTGAACAGCGGAGAGTTAATAAAGAGTTTCGAATCTTTGGTGTGGGCGTGGGCGCTGCTTGAGATAGGAAGGGACCTTAGGCATATACAGTGAGTTCTTATTCTACAGTTAGGGCAACACCTCTGCTGCTGCAGGATCGAGCATCAGTAGACCTGCAGTTTGTAGATATCACGCACAACTTCGTCGATCGCCAGCTCAAGCAACTTTAACCCCATCTCCTTGTCTACGGTTACACCCTCTTTTTCGACCTGATGTGCCAGCTTCTCAGCCCACTGATATCGCTTCCTCGCCTCTTGCAGTCCTACAAACCCGACTTCAGGGTACTTGGCAAAATCTGTGTGTTCATCTATTTTAGATTCATCGGTTATTCCCAGCACCGCACCCATGCTCAGCTCAACCGTCCCGGCGTGTGGGCCTTCAAGCTCGATGATTTTGCTGTTGAAGATGAGAGGCATCCCGAGTTCTTTTTCCAGCAGGGGCACATGCTCTCGAAGAGGAATGTTCCCACCGTGCCCATTGACGATCACGGCGGCCTTTATTCCCAGCTTTTTCGCTTTCTTCAGGACGGAACGAAGTTCATCTAGGACTTCCGCAAGTTCGTGGTGAACCCCTGTGTTTATTCCAGGAAATTCATAAGACTTTTTTAGCACGCCCAAAAATTTTGCTCCCGTGCGCTTCGATGCTTCTCGTGCCACATACGTGGCTATCCTGGCATCCGTATCTGGAGGCAAGGCCGCTCCGTGCCTCTCCTCGTGCGAACCAATTGCTAAAACACCTATCTCCTTTGACAACCTCAGACCGCCTTCAATCTTTTTGCCATTTTCACGGCAGCTTCCACAGCACGCTTGGCATAATCATTTACGCGTTCCAACGCTTGGATGCGCGTCATCCCCGGTCCGGAAATTCCAAGCGTCACGGGTTTCCCGGATTGCACCGCCAAGTCTATTAACTTCCTTGTGGCGTGTTGCATTATTATCTCGTCGTGTTCGGTATCCCCTTCGATCACTGCTCCTAAAGCAGCCACCGCGTCTATGTCATTTCTTTCCACAAGTTTCTTCACGGCCAATGGGAGGTCATACACACCGGGTACCAGAATTTCTGCTCTCACCTCCGCTTCGAGGAAGCTCGCGTGCTGTTTTGCAAACTCAACCATCGGTCCTACTATGTCCCAGTTGAACTCGCTGGCACAAATTCCCAGTTTTACCAATTTTCTCACCTCCTTAGAGGTCCAGCATCCGGGCCACCCTCTCTCTGCCCGGTGCCGGCCAGTTTTGTCAGCTCTTCCGGTTTGAACAGCATACGGTATACGTTTCTGGCGTGCTCGCGTGCTCGACGGTCTGCCAGCTCAGCTAATTCTTGTTCTGTGGATGCCTCATCCTCAAACACGAAAACTTCTACAATGTGCTTGTTCGCGAGCAGTTGGGCGAGAATTATCCCAAGGGACGCCTCATGGGCGCACTGTTTGTCGATGGGTTTACTTCCTGGCATGCCAAATGCCATCACCACATCACATCCTTCATCGAGGAGCAGCTTGCTCTCCACCGGCAGGTCCTTTATCCCCGGGACCGTGCGACGTTCAAACTTCACGGTACAGAGATGTTTCAGTTCCTCCATTGCCGCGCGGGCCATATCATACCTAGCGAATGTAGTGTCGACGATCCCAACCCGTATCATCCGTGTGCCTCCTGAAATTCAGATACGATATCCGAGCCGTTCAAGATGACCAATCCATGCTCTTCAGCATATTTCTCGGCTCCCTTTTTTGAAAGGGCACGGTTCGTTTGGGCATCCAGCATTTCACATATGACCACCACCGGTGTAACTCCAGCTAGTTCGGCCAACACCACCGACAGCTCAGTATGTCCTCTCCGTTCGTTCAAGAGCCCATCGGCGGCACGCAGCAGGGGGACGTGGCCGGGACTCCTGAAGTTTTTTCCAAATTCCTCAAATGCAGAGCCGTTGAGAGCTCGCATGCCGATCCTGCCCAATTCCCGTATGGTAAGCGCACGATCGACATCGGTTATTCCGGTGAATGTCTTGCGATGGTTCACCGACAACGAGAACGCAGTGCGTTCGTCGTATGGGATATCGTAGGGTCGAGTGGCGGCAAGTATATCGAATCTGGACGATGCAGCGTCGTAAACATCGGTCATGTATGGAAGACCGAAGTTCCTTGCGATGGTTGGATGCAGAGCCACGCAGATCAGTCCTCCCCCGTGTTGCCTCATGGTGGCAATTTCCGAGGGCCCGACGAACTCGGCAGCCATCACCATATCGATTTCATCCTCCCGCGTCTCCGAGTCATGCAAAAGCACAAACTTTCCGGATTTCATGTCCCTGAGCGCACGTTTCATCCTCATGTTTCCACTTCCACCTGCACCGGGTGCCCATCCTTCAGTTTGAGAGCGTTGCGGAGGTTGTGGGCAGCTATTATCTCCAAAATATCCGTGTGGTGCCCACGGACGGGAAGCACCACGGCTGCTTTTATATTTTTGATCTTGGCTGGAAAAAACTTGACCTTCCCAAACACGCGCTCTTTCGTCTCGAAACCTTGAACCTCTCCGGATGGTAGACGGAGGAGCATTTCCTTAACTCCAATCGACTCCTCGCCGAGCTTGATGTCCAAAGTTCCAGGATAAGGAGTAAATCCAACCTCCTTCTCGAATTGTTTGATATACGGGAGTTGGCTCATGTAGTATTTACCCTCCCCCATACCCGTGACGACTTTACCGGATAGTTTTATCGTGCGTTGAGTTGGCCTTATGATGGATGTCAGTTCTTGGTGAAATGCGCGAAGAAGTGCCAGGCCCTCCGGGGTGATCCGTACGATCTGGCCTCGGGTTTCAAGCCTCCTCTCAATCAAACCTTTTTTCTCCAACTCTGCAAGCCTGCGCGCCGCGGTCTGTCTGGACGTTTTTAGACGTCTTGCTAGTACATTTAACGAAATTCTGGTTTCTCCACGACGAACTCCTTTCTTGAACAATTTGGTCATCGTCTCGATGAGGATGGCTTCGCTCAAGTCCCCTCCCTCAATCAAATGACCCCTCCCATCTTTTAAACTTTCTCAAAAATTGTGAAGTGTCTAAAAAATGAGACAATATTTACAAGTATCGAAATACCGCCTCAATCGACAACTCAACGGAAAACCTCGACGAAAAGTTTAAATAACTCCTTCTGTGAGGGCATAAGGAGGATTTAAATGAAGGTCGCGATAAATGGTTTCGGCAGGATAGGAAGGATTTTCT
>CAZMCI010000043.1:0-7985 GCA_964564905.1 Hadarchaeota archaeon (SeqCode)
AAGATCGTTCGAACCCTCGGAAGGTGAGGGAGATCCGACGGTCGGTCTCAGCGTTTCTTCTAAGCTGGGATGAGACGATGCACGTTCCGCTGACTGCCCGTGGAGTCAGAAAAAATCCCGGGGACCGGCTGTAGGGTTTGATACGGAATTTTAGGACGGTCGCCGGTTCTCATTTCAAATCAAGGCGAAAAACTTGAGCGCGAAGACGATCCCGATGCTCAGAAACGTCGGAAGGAATATACTCTGTGAGGTTGCCTTCACATTCAAACCAAATCTGGAGGCTATTATCATATTGGTAAATGCCGGAGGCATTAGAGACATTATGAGGACTGTCTCTTTTGCCACGCCCCATGGGTTCGCTAGGAGGATTAGTATCAGAGCCACCATCGGCGATACCACGGTACGAAACACCGTGATGAGCCTCGAGACCTGATTGCGTAGTATAAACAGAGAATCTCTGGAGATTGGAATAACCAATCCAACGAATAAGAGACTCAAGTAAACCGAGGAGATACCGATGTATCTCAACGCATCGAAGGCCTTGGTGGAAACAAACTCCGGGACGATCGGAGCTGCCAGGAACCCTACGAAGAATCCAACCAGAGGAGGATACGTGATCGCCCGAACCAGCACATTTCTCCTAACCTTCCCATGACCCCAGTATGAAGCCAGGAAAATCCCGATCGTGTTGTGCAGTATCGCGACGGGGACGCTGAACAAGACGGCGGCGGAGAGGTCACCATAGAACGCGTAGATGAGCGGAAACGGCAAAAACATCGAATTGAAGAATGTGGAGTTAAATACCACCGTCCCTCTCTCCCTGCTGGACAGACCTCTCGAAAGTAAGTAACTTGCCGAGAAACACAGCCCCATGTACGCGAGGGATATTTCGATTAATCCTCCAAATGAGAGGGGGTTGAGCTCTATTTTCATCGCCTCGGTGAAAAGCAGAGCTGGAGCCGCAAAGTATATTATCAAAAACTCCAGATGTCGGGCTTTAATGCCAACTCTAGCCCATCTCAGCACGATTCCCAACATCATCAGAACCGGAATCAATACCAGCTTAGTCACATCCTGCAAACGGCATCCCCGTATACCAAGCGTGCCCGCCTAATAAAAATAAAGACCGAAAGAGCGGACAAATTTTTACAGAGATGTCATGAGATAATGTGGGGGGAACATGGAACTGGATTATGGAAAACTTGGCCTCCGGATTGGATTTGAGATACACCAAGAGCTCAATACTCACAAGCTTTTCTGTAACTGCCCTTCGATTTTACGTGACGAAACGCCGGATCTGGTGGTGAAGAGAAAGCTGCGTCCCACTCAGAGCGAGATGGGCGAGACCGACCGAGCTGCGCTGGCCGAAGTTCTCAAGGGCAAAGAGTTTCTGTATCAGGTACATTCCGACACCATATGCCTTGTGGAACTTGACGAGGAACCACCGCATCCCATCAACGAGGAAGCGCTCGACATCGCGCTCGAAGTCGCACTGCTCCTCAACGCCAAACCTGTCGATGAAGTCCACACAATGCGTAAGATAGTGATCGATGGCAGCAACACCGCCGGGTTCCAGCGAACCGCTTTGGTGGCGACTGATGGAGAAGTAAGGGTTGACGGGATGCATTTTAGGGTACCGACCATATGCTTGGAGGAGGACGCGGCTAGAAAGGTAGGCGAATCCCGCGAATACGTGGACTACCGTCTGGACAGACTTGGTATTCCGTTGATAGAGATCGCCACAGGTCCAGATTTTTCGGATCCCCATACCCCGGCGAAGGCTGCACTCTACATAGGACATCTTCTGCGGGCAACGGGAAAAGTTAAACGTGGCATCGGTACGATTCGCCAGGACATAAACATCTCGATCAGGGGAGGTGCACGTCAGGAAATAAAGGGAGTCCAGGAGCTGGGACTTATCCCAACCGTGATCGAACACGAGGTGAAAAGACAGCTTTCCCTTCTGGAAATACGCGACGAACTTAAGAAGAGGGGAGCCAGCCATGTCGAAAAGGAGATCTTGGACATCACGGAAGTTTTTTCGAGAACCGGATCACACGTGATACGCAGGGCGCTTGAAGCTGGAGGCGGAGTATTCGCGGTGAAGCTCCCAAAATTTGGTGGAATGCTCGGGAAGGAGCTACAACCCGGCAGAAGGTTCGGCACAGAACTCTCGGATAGGGCCAGGCTCTACGGAAGGGTAAAAGGTCTGTTCCATACGGATGAACTTCCCGGATACGGAATTTCCGAGGAAGAAGTCGAGGAGCTGAAGAAACGGACGGGATGCGCGGCAGAAGACGCAGCGGTGTTCATAGCTGATCGCAAGGAGAAAGCCGAAGCTGCTCTGCACGCTGTGGTGGAGAGGGCAAACCAAGCCCTTGAGGGAGTCCCAGAGGAAACACGCAGAGCTTTGCCCGACGGGAATACCGAGTTCACGAGACCCCTGCCCGGTGCGGGAAGGATGTACCCGGAAACAGACATCCCTCCGATTCCGATTTCGTCGTCAAGGGTCAAAAAACTCAAGACAAGACTTCCCGAGCTCCCGGAAAAACGAAAGTCCAGGCTGATAAAGGACTATGGCCTAAGCCCAGAACTTGCCGAACGCGTTGCCCTATCAGAAAACGGGACCCTCTTCGAGAAACTGGTGGAGAGAACGGGGGCAAACCCAACCCTCATCGCGACGACCTTGGAGGAGACCATGGTGAGTCTGAGGAGGGAAGGTGTCAAAACGGAAAACGTGAGGGAGGAAACATTAGAAGAACTCTTCAGACGCGTGGGGAGGGGAGAACTGGCAAAAGAAGCCGTGCCGGACTTGGTGCGAAGCATCGCTCAGGGGATGGAGGTGGATGAGGCCGTTAAGAAGTTGGGGCTAACGACCATCCCACGGAGCGAGCTGGAAAAACTGATATCCAGGACCGTGGCGGAACATCGAGAGCTTATAACGGAAAGAGGCATAAACGCCGTGAAACCCCTCATGGGCATCCTCATGGAAAAAGTCCGAGGGAGAGCGGACGGGAAACTCGTGCACGAACTGCTCCAGCGTGAGATCAAAAAAGCCATGGGATGACAAGAATTTCATTCGAACAGGTGTCTGTAACGCAATACCGCCGCGACTGCTCCGTAGAGACCCACATCCTCGGAAAGAGGGGTGATTCTTATCTTTGGAATTCGGTTCCTTGTGTACTTTTTCAGATGAGCCTTTATCGGCCCCATGACGAGCTCTCGACCCTTTAGGACACAGCTCCCCCCCATCGTGATGAGAGAAGGGTCGTAGACATTCACGACATTCGCGATACCTATGGCGTTAAGCACCCCTATTTCTTCGACCAGTTTTAGGGAAATTCTGTCCCCGGACCTGGCCCCATCAAACAGGTGTTTTGAAACCATGGAGGAACCGTATCTCGAGAGGATGCTTTTCTCGACCATTTTTCCACCTATCTCCTTGAGTCTCATCCTCACAAAGTTTGGGATATTTTTTCCCGAGCAATAAGCCTCCCAGTGCCCCCTCTTCCCACACCCACACTTCAGCTTTCCAGCAGGATCGACCACCATGTGTCCTATCTCGGCGGCGTTTCCATCTTTTCCCAGAAGCAGGTGTCCGTCCACTATTGCGCCTCCACCTATCCCCGTCCCGATCGTCACATAAACGAGGTCGTCAGTTTTCCTGCCAGCGCCGAATTCCCGCTCGCCGAGAACCGCGGCCGTGCAGTCGTTGATCAGATAAACCGGGATTCCCAGCTCGCTCCGGACCGGGTCTGTAAGTGAAACCCTTCGGAATGGGATGTTGGTTGGATCTACCAGCATCCCCCTTTTCATATCGAGCGGTCCGGTGGAGGCTATTCCAACCCCCTCCAACGCTGAGACCTTGATGCCCGCGGATCCACACAGGGATCTGACCATCCTCACTATCTGATCCACCATCGAGTGCTTGGTTCGGACATCCACTTTCTCCTTGGATTGGGCCAGAAATCTTCCCCTGTCATCAGAAAGGACCGCCCTGAGGTACGTGCCCCCCAGATCCACCCCGGCTGCAAATTTTCTCACGAGGAGCCCTCCAATAGCGTAACTCTCGATACAATTAAAACTCTCTGTTTTCGCAGTAGTGGGATGCAAAACGTTGTATTTAAGAAGATGTGTCCCCAGCTTGTTTGGGTAATCCTGTGTGCGGCATCGTTGGGTACATAGGAAAGCGTGACGCTGCACCTATTCTGCTCGACGGACTCAAACGGCTCGAATACCGCGGATACGACTCCGCCGGAATTGCCACGCTTTCAAAAAAGAAGTTCCACATCAAAAAGGACAGGGGGAAAATAGCAGATATCGACCGTAAGCTTGACCTCGCCAGAATGCCCGGAAACGTGGGCGTGGGGCATACTCGCTGGGCAACCCACGGCGCGCCATCGAAGGTCAACGCCCACCCGCACGCGGACTGCCATGGAAAGCTTGTGGTCGTCCATAACGGCATTATCGAGAATTACGCGAAACTCAGGAAATTTCTGAAACAAAAGGGATATCGGTTCGCTTCCGAGACGGACACGGAAGTGATCCCGAACCTGATTTCCTATTTCATGCGACGCGGGGGGAACTTGGAAAAGAGCGTGAGGTCGGCGGTGGAGAAGCTGAGGGGAAGCTTTGCTCTAGCCATCATCAGCGCTGATGAACCGGACACGTTGATAGCGGTCCGGAAGGAAAGTCCGCTCATCGTGGGCGTGGGCAAGGGCGAAATGTTTCTGGCGTCTGATATACCCGCCCTGCTCAAACACACCAATCAGATCATAGTTTTGGAGAACGGAGAGATGGCCATCATAAAGCCCAGCGGTGCCGTGATCAAGAAAACCGAATCAGGGAACGTGGTCAGAAGGTGTCCGACGAAAGTGACGTGGACCGCAGAGATGGCCGAAAAAGGAGGATTTACGCACTTTACCCTGAAGGAGATACACCAGCAGCCCGAGGTCATCAAAAACACCTTGCGCGTGCCCCGGGCCGAACTGGAGAAGCTAGCAAAGTTCCTGCTCGGAGCCGAGCGCGTGTACTTCGTGGCTTGCGGCACTTCATACCACGCCGCGCTTGTCGGAAAGTACGCTCTAGCAAAACTGGCCAACCTCTCGGTTGAAGCTGTTATCTCCTCCGAATTTCAGGAGAGTTGCAGGGTGAACGGAAAGACCGCAGTGCTGGGGATCTCTCAGTCTGGAGAAACAGCGGACACGTTGAAGGCCCTCAGGGTCGCCAAAGAATCCGGTGCGAGAACGGCGTGTCTGACCAACGTGGTGGAGAGCTCGATAACCAGAGTAAGCGACGTGGTGTGCTACACGCACGCCGGACCGGAGGTCAGCGTCGTGGCAACGAAAACGTTTGCCGCCCAAGTGACATATCTGCTGCTCCTCTCGGTGTATTTGGCCAGAAGGCGGGGCATGTCAGTGCCGGAAGCAAACAAGCTCATCGCGAGGCTTGGCGAGGTACCCGGCACCGCACGGACCGTGCTCGAAGGAGTCGAACCGCACGTGAAAAAGCTGGCAGGGAGATACAGCAAATCCCAGCATATCTACCTTATCGGAAGAGGCATCGGATACCCCATAGTGCTGGAAGCTGCCCTGAAGCTCAAGGAGATAACGTATATCCATTCCGAGGCAATGCCAGCTGGGGAGCTCAAACACGGCACGCTTGCCCTCATAGAGAAGAAAACTCCGGTGATCGCGGTCGTCCCTCCGGGAGAAAGCAGAAACAGAATAACGAACAATATAGAGGAGGTGAGGGCCCGCGGGGCCACCGTGATAGCCATAGCCGATGAGAACGACAACATCAAAGAACACGCTGACGAGTTCATCCCCATACCTCCC
Organism: Hadarchaeota archaeon (SeqCode); assembly: GCA_964564905.1. Lineage (GTDB taxonomy): Archaea > Hadarchaeota > Hadarchaeia > Hadarchaeales > Hadarchaeaceae > B75-G9. Next base: position 5,838 of record CAZMCI010000043.1, read on the forward strand.
ACAGAAGAACTGTTCAGCCCGCTGACCTACATCATCCCGGCCCAGCTGCTCGCTTATTACATGACGATCGAACGGGGACAGGATCCAGACCGTCCTCGATCCCTTGCTAAATCTGTAACAGTTGAGTGATCACACCTTCAGCTGTCCCTCTTCCATCAAAATTTTTCCATCCAACCTTACGGTCGGTTTTGTGAAGATTCCATCCACATGAATCCCTGCTTTGACCCTGCCCCCGAATGAGGAATTGTCTCCAAGCGCGATGTGACATGTCCCCAAAACTTTTTCGTCCTCCAGCATGTTCCCAATCAACCGCGCTTTCGGATTCGTACCGATGCCGAACTCCGCTAGATTTCGGGAGGAAGGTCCCGCGGTATCCAGCATCCTGAGGAGCTTCGAGGCCCCTCTGCCAGAAATTTTCCTCGCGATCCCGTGCTCAAACCGTATCCTTATTTTACCACGTACCCTGTCCACCATGGACCCATCGATCACCACCTGACCTTCTGCCGTTCCCTCCACCGGAGCTACCGCGACCTCCCCAGCTGGAAGATTCCCAAAATCACCCGGCCGGCGATATATTCCGGTATCCGGGCAAATCCTCCGTCCAGCTATGCTGAACACGAGCTCCGTCCCTGCTCGCGTCGTGACCTCCACCCTTTTGACCCCCTGCAGCTTGGCGGCCACCTTTTTGGTTAATTTGCTTACCTCGCGATAATCTGCAAGCATTGCACCGCTGCTCAGGATATCCTTCGTTATCATTGGCATCGTCGCAATACGAACTCCTGATCTCGTCGCACGAAGCCGAGCTTGAGTGTGAGAAATGGAATAGGTCGTGGGCGCCAGCACGATATCGGACGAGAGCATGGCGGCACCGACAAGCTTCGGGGGCTCCTCGCCATGCCTTTTCCCCACGGGCATGCAGAGCAACATGGCGTTTGCACCGACCTCCCTTGCTGCATCGAGGAGCGACCTTGCTATGGCAAGTCGCGGAGGATCCGTAACCACGAGTACCCGCTCTCCACGTTTCACGCCCATGCATGTTCGGACTGCCACCCTCGCACCTTTCAGTAACTCGGTCATAAAAGTCCATTCTTGAAGAGTTCATCACGGAATGAGACCAAAACTTCGCGCACGGCTCCTTCGTCAGGAGCGTAAATCTCGACGTAATTGGTGGGAAAAAGCAAAAGGTAGCTACCGCGTTTGAGCTGAAACTTTACAACATTTTTATTCGACGTGCGTAACCTGCTGACCTTTGGAAGACGGTTCAGGACCTCTCTGAGGTCTATCTTAGCGCGAAGAACTGTGGTGGCCCTGACTGACCTTATCTTCGGTACATCAAATACGTTGTAGAGACGTGGCATCTCGCTTACTCGCGGCTCGGCATCGCTCACTTTTCTCCCATGGCAACTGGGGAGCTATAAAAATTTAACTTCTGCGGCTGGGAAATCTCTCCTGTGAGAGCTGGGGGATGAGAGCCGCTTTCACGTTTATAAAGAATCTCCGCCTGAGCGCCTGCCGAGTAGGAAGGGTTCACCCCGAATTCACGTCTGTGGGGATCGGGGCCTCCGTAACCTCTCGCAGGTCCGCAAGGCTGAAAGCGCCGGCGGGCAAGCGGACAACCGCACCTATGAGGAGGATCGACTCCAGTTGGGCGGAAGCAGGAACCTGTAGTACCCGAAGGGGAGTGCACTTCCAAGAATCCCCCGAATTTATTCGCGGGGAGTGTCAAACCCGCTTTGCAGCAAGTCGGATGTCCACATCTCTAACTGTCCGCCTTCCGGCATGTTCAGCGAGCTTTGCGGCCTCCGCGGCGATCGTTAACGCTTTTTCCTCCAGAACTTCGGCGAGGGCAAGGGCGGCCCCCTCGCTCACCCGCTTCGCTCCGGATTTTCTTATGACACGATCCACAGCCGCAACGGGCAATTCGACCATATATCTGCCTCCCAAGCTATTTTTTTCCTTATCTCTGGCTGTTTTTCATTTATTTGCGCAGTATTTAAATGTATCCCAAAAATTGGCTTTTAAACGAACATTTTTGGGAAAAACAAGGATTTTATCTAACTTCCCGCGAGAAGACTCCTCCCGCAAGGCAGGAGATGAAAGCGGAAAACCAGACATTAGCCGGGCTATTTTCGGTCTGGAGGCATGAAA
>CAZMCI010000044.1:0-7447 GCA_964564905.1 Hadarchaeota archaeon (SeqCode)
GGGAATCGTGGTGGGGGCGGGTGGGGAGAACCCTCTCTCCAGCGCTCCCAACGCCGTGATCGCTGCCCTTCTGGCCACCGGGGTCTGGCTAAGCGTGGCGACGGGTCTCGGTATACCCGTCTCGACATCTCAGGCCATGGTGGGCTCCGTGATCGGAACCGGAGCTTTGCTCTCGTACATCCAGCCAGGTGGTCTCACGAGCTGGATTCAATCAAACGTACTGGGAGCCATTGCCATCTCCTGGGTCCTTAATCCGGTGTTCGCAGGGATCATGGCCTACGCCATCTCCAGAGCTATCGCTCCACCTCTGAGAAAGATAAAAAACCTCATCGTGCTGAACCGTGTTCTCGTCATCCTCGTCATCGCGGCCACCGCGGCTACAGCCTACGCATTGGGGGCAAACGATGTGGGTACGTCGACCGGAGCTATTTACGCATTTTTCAACGGCGGCAAGGGAGGTGAAGAACTGATGATGGCGGTCGGCGTATTTGGGGGAATTGGACTATCGATCGGAGCGCTGACTTACAGCCACAGGGTAATTCGTACACTTGGGGGAGGAATAACCAAACTTGATGCCCTGAGTGCGTTTGCCGCACAGCTGAGCGGTGCACTCACCGTGTGGTCCTTTGTGCAATTTGGAATTCCAGTATCGACCACTCAAGCCATGGTCGGCGCCGTGGTGGGGGTTGGTCTAGCGAAGGGTATGAAAACCGTAAGTGGAAGAAAAGTGGGTCTAATAGGGGCAGCATGGATTCTGGGCCCTCTCATCACGGGTATGCTATCTTTCGGACTGGGATGGTTGCTTTTGGGGTTCTAGATTTCATGCCCTAAACGTGTAAGCGATTATCTCAATCAGGTCGCTCGTATCTTCTGCCCTGTCGCTGATGTTCTCGAACCTGTGGAGGATATCCGAAAGCTGAACGACACTGAGCGGATCAAAATATCTCTCGTGTTTGTACATCTCCTCAAACACCTCGGCCTCGATCTCGTCTATTTGATGCTCCAGCTTGTTGACCAGCTGGGACTTTTTTAACGCTTTGTCAATATCGACCATGAGCATCTCCACCGAATCCCTCAACGCCAGGACGGTTTTGGTCGTGAGATCCGCCATCTTCACCAACCTGGATGCGAACTCCTTCACTTTTGGGCTTTTCCGCTCGGCCTCCCGAAACGCCCTGACCAGCTTTTTTCTCTGCAAGATCGCGCGCGCTGCTCCCTCCGTGGTATCCGCTATTCGGTCCAAGCGGTCGGCGAGCCTAGCCAAGTCGCCGCGGAAGGCCGGGAGGAAAGCTCCCTCATGAAGTATCCGCATAAACTTTCTGCGCCCGCCATCGGCTTCCGTCTCCAGCGTTGAAAGTTCCTTTCCGTATCTGCCAGTTTTTTCCAGATCATGCTCCAAGAAAAAAGCAGTGATCAGATCCTCAAATTTTCTCACCACGTCCGCGACAGAGCAAGCATTCTGTTTTAAGACCTCTAGAGCTTCCCTCTCCTTTTTTCCACCAACTGAGGCGAAGGCAGCCATTATAACTTCTCCCACACTTCCTCGACTCCATCTATCAGCCACATCCTAATAATACTCACCTTCGAGCCCTCCGCTCCAGCATGGACCCGCATATCGGACATTCCGCGACCGAAGGGGGATATCTTCGACCACAACCTGGACATACCGACTCCCACCGTAGCACCTCTTTTATCCCTGGCATGACAACGCGCCGATACGGGATGCCCAAGAGACTCGCCAAGTTCTGAATTCCGTAATCATCAGTCACCAGCTCGGCTCCTTCATCCCGACAATCCAGAGCGAGAGCCAACAGTTTGATATCGGTCTGGGATACCACGTCCCCCGTATGTCTGGACTTGGCTCTGACCGTTGCAAGAGACTTCTGGGATGGCTCCATGACCCTCACTTTTCCCGAGATCACCGCGGTTTCAAGCTCAAGTTTGGAACACAGATCCCGGGCCTCCTCAAGCACCTCTGGAACCGTTATCTGATCGGTCTCGGCAAGTCCAGGCACGAATCCCGCAATTATCGCTGAGGTATCCAGAACAAACGTCTTTCCGGTCACCATAACCTCTCCCTCACCTTTCGGGAAAATTTCTCCCATTTAAAGAAAATAGCTGGATTTTCCGACCGGCGCATCTCGGTACCTTTCCCCTGTCCAACCCTCGCCATGACCACGCCGTCCACGATCACGTATCCCTCACGGCCTGGCCTGGTTGGTTCTACTCTAATATGGCCATCACTCGGTACGACCAGCGGCGAGGGTCTGGGAGAAGAAGAACAAACGGGTACGATGACGAATGCTTTAAGGTCCGGATGTAGAAGTGGGCCACCAGCGGCATGAGCATAGGCCGTGCTCCCGGTTGGGGTGGCCACCACCACACCATCTCCCTCCATCTCCATAACTTCCTCCCCATCAGCCAGCACTTTCACCGCAATCGTCTTTCCCATACTGGCGGAACTCACGACCACATCATTTAAAGCATCGGCGAGTCTCCTGGTGCCCACCACCGTCGCCAACCGTTCTCGTGTGACCACCTGCAGCTCCCCGTTCTTCAGCTTCTCAAGCGCCAATTCCGCCTCCGCTGGTTTTACCTCCGCCAAAAACCCCCTCCTGCCGAGATTGATGCCCAGAATTGGAACATCCGGAGCAAGGCGCTGAGCGAACAGGACGGTGCCATCGCCGCCAACCGTGATCATCGCGTCCGCTCTTTTCAGTGCGCGCGATGACGCCGGTGGTCTTCCGAGCTTTTTTGCCAACCCGCGCTCGAGTAAGACCTCTTCACCCCCGGAGGAGGTTCATCACTCTTCGCACCATCTTCAGCGCCCCGGGGGTCTCCAGCCGTGCGATTATCCCTATCCTTAAATTCCCACCCCCGTAAAGTTCTCCAACTCCAGATTTAACTCCGCTACCCAGAAATACTAGGAAGCCGAACAAGCCGCCATACTTCATCTCCCACGTGATGAACATTTTTTACGACCTTTCCCTTCGGAGCTTTCATCTCAGCTCCAGAGACCAATGCTATCCCAACGGCCAGTGCCTTACCATGACGTTCGTCCACCACGACCACTGGCTCGCCACTCCTGATCTGAGGATCCGCCGAGACGACACCTGGAGCCATCACATCCGCACCGTTCACCACATAGGGCACAGCACCCATGTCGACCACCACCTGCTTGAGCTTCGCATTGACCCACGGAAGTGTGGGAAAAATACCCTCCCTAAGCCTGACAAAAAGGCCCCTTCCATCCACCGATATGATCTCTCCGCTCTCGAGTTCCAGCACCTCGACCCTTTTTTTCGGTAGCCCCTGGAGCCCAAATTTTTCGAGCTCGGCTGCGAGCTGTCTAATTTGGTCTTTTCTCAACCAATAACGTCGTTTTACCGACATCAAAAAAGAATACCTCGATAACCTTAAATATGCGGCTGAAGATTGGTTGATGATTTTCATGGGACAACGGCCGCTCGACGTGTTAAATCGAGCACTGGGCTCCTCGGTACTGGTGGGACTCAAAGGAGGAAGAGAGCTTCGGGGGAGGCTCAGTGGTTTCGACGTGCACGTAAACATAGTGCTGGAAGAGGCAGAGGAGGTCCAGAGCGGGGAGGCCAGCAAGCGTTACGGAACCATGATCATCAGGGGAGACAGCGTCGTTTTCATTTCCCCGGCTGAGTGAGAAAGATGGTCAAAGGCACACCCTCGATGGGCAAACGTCATAAGGTGGTGCACATTCGCTGCCGACGGTGCGGAAGACGCGCGTATCATGCTCAGCGGGGGGTCTGCGCGGCTTGCGGGTACGGAAGATCTCGTCGTATCAAACGTTACAGCTGGAAGGTAAAGACGGTCCGAGGAATAAGGCTTCGCTGATTTCCCTTCAGCTTAAACAAAATTTCTTAAGTCCCTCACACCAATGCTTTTCTGGTGGGCCGGTAGATCAGCCTGGAAATGACGGTGGGACGCCGTCAACAGATTGATCGTCCGCTTGGCATGCGGGAGGTCGCGGGACGATGCCCAGAAAAGCTGGTGTCGCGCGAATTCAAATCCCGCCCGGTCCACCACGCTCCGGCTCAAACGATTTATAATAACCTGATTAGATTCATCTAGGGCCCGTGGTCTAGTGGTTATGAGGGAGCTGGAAATAACCTCCTCCCTAACAAACGTCGCCTTGACATGGCGAAGTTCGAGGGTTCGAATCCCTCCGGGCCCACCATCTATTTTTACTTGTCCAAGATAGTCTTGGACGATGAGGCTCATCATCGCCTCAACCGAGGACCCTGCTGCCGAGAACATCTCCGCCCGTTTGTTAGAGTTTTACGATTTTGAAAAGTCTTCAGACGCGCCAGATTCTTACATCTGCGGTCAAACAATGTTACTCAAAATGACGGGCGATGTAACTCGAATTACCTCTCTGCCGGTCGACGCAGATGAGGTTGTGGTGGCATCTAGACACACGAGCAGGTCCGGCAAACCATCGCTTACCGTCCACGTGCCGGGAGAACCTGAGAGGCTTGAGATGGCAATAGCTTCTCCATCCACCGTAAAGTCGGCGCTTCACGCGTTGATCAAGGCACGCGATGAAATAGGACTTTCTCACGGGGTTTCTCTTGAGGCCACGCACCATGGTCCGACAAAACTCGATGTTCCGGTCACCTTCGTTGAGATAGGTTGCACCCTCAACGAATGGAAGGACAAGAAAGCGGGCGAAGCCGTGGCTCGTGCGATAATGGAGACCATGCCCCCGCACGAGAGGTGGACAAACGCTGTGGGCCTGGGAGGACCGCACTACGCGCCTCTTCACACCAGAATCGCTCTTTCCACGGATATCGCCGTGGGGCATATCCTTCCGAAATACTCTCACTTTAACGAAAAGCTGATTCACCAGGCAATTCTTCGAACGGCCGGAGATGTAGCACTGTTATTATTGGATTGGAAGGGGATGAACAGATATCAGCGGGAGATATGCTTGAAAGTCGCTGAGGAACTGGGCATGAAAACCGTGCGCGGAGGAAAAATTTTAAACGAGAGTGCGAAGACTTCATGAAAGCGTTTCCGTTTCCCAGCGCGCGAGTAAGTCCGAAACGCCGTCAAAAAGGAGCTAATGTCCAAAAACAAGACGGAAAACTTATATGGACTCGGAAGAAATTCACAACAAGACGAGGAGAAGGGGATCTGATTGAAAAAGGTCGAAAACGCCATGTTTACCCCCGAAACGGGCTTTGCGTTGACGAAGGCGGGAATCACAGCAGGAGAGGGGACACAGCTCCCCCAGGCTTCCACGGATGAGGACCTAGAACAGGTATTACAGCAGGCAAAAGCCAAGATAGTCGTCGTTGGCTGCGGTGGTGCCGGAGGGAATACCATCTCTCGGATAGTAACTTCGGGGGTGTACGGATGCGAAACCATCGCGATCAACACGGACGCACAGGATCTCTTGTATACAAAGGCAGACAGAAAGATCCTGATTGGAAAGGACATCACTGGAGGGTTGGGCGCCGGCAACGACCCAACAAAAGGAGAAAACGCCGCCAGGGAGGACGAGCCCGTGATAAAGGATCATGTTTACGGCATGGATATGGTTTTCATAACGTGCGGCCTTGGAGGCGGAACGGGAACCGGTGCCGCCCCTGTGGTGGGGGAAATAGCAAAAAAGCTAGGTGCGTTGACAATGGGTGTCGTCACCCTACCATTTTCGGTTGAAGGAACCAGACGAAAACGGAACGCGAAACAGGGGCTCGAGCGTCTCCGGGCCATCGCCGATACCGTCATAGTGATACCGAATGATAAGCTGCTCCAGCTTGCTCCAGATCTCCCAATAGGCGCCGCATTCAAGGTCTCCGATCAACTGCTGATGGAGGCAATAAAGGGGATAACGGAGATGATAACCAAGCCAGGACTGGTCAACCTGGACTTCGCCGATGTGCGCACGGTGCTTCAGGACGGAGGGATCGCGATGGTAGGAATTGGAGAATCTGATACCTCCAACCGTGCCGAAGAGGCCGTGGAGGAAGCCCTCAACAGCCCCTTATTGGATGTGGACATAACCGGCGCGAAGGGTGCTATCGTCAACGTCACGGGCAGTCCGGACATGACCCTGGATGAAATAGAAAAGATCATCGCTCGGGTCTCAGAGGCCTTGGATACGGACGCCAACATCATATGGGGTGCACAGCACTCGGAGAACATGAAAAACACCATCCAGGTCATGGTGATCATCTCGGGCGTCCACTCCCCGTATGCTTTGGATCACGAAATGGCTCGCAGGAAGGGGGAGCCAATAGACCTCGGACTGGAGTCTCTGTAAATGAAAAAGCTTCTGCAGAACTGCAAGCGTACGTTGCAGGTTGCGAAAAAGCCTGAAAAAGATGAATATCTTCAAGTGACCAAGATCACGGGGCTGGGCATTTTACTTATAGGGTTTGTCGGTTTTATTATAATGTTTACAAGCTATATCCTCCAAACAGGTATCTGAGGTGTACCGGATGGAAGAGGAAGTTCAGAAGCCAGAGATCTTCGCAATCAGGACTACAATAGGTCAGGAGAAGAACACAGCAGATATGATCGCAAGCAGGGCCAGCACCTTTCACTTACCAATAAAATCAGTTCTAGCACCTCCCGGCATACGGGGGTATGTATTCGTGGAAGCCATCGGAAAATCTAGCGTCGAGCAAGCCCGTGTAGGAATAAAACATGCAAAGGGCATGGTCGGAGGGCAAATTCCAATAGAGGAGATAGAACAGTTTTTGGTCCCGAAGCCATCAGTCACTGGAATGGAGATAGGGGATGTTGTGGAAATGATCTCCGGACCGTTTAGGGGGGAACGCGCCAGGATAATAAAACTAGATGAGGGAAAGGAGGAGCTGACGGTTGAACTCTTCGAGGCAACGGTTCCGATTCCGGTGACCGTGAGGGGCGACGCAGTCAAAGTCATCCAGAAAAAGGAGGAGATAAAGTGAAAGCGGCGGATGTCAGACCGGATATGCGGCGCATTGACCTCGAGCTGAAAGTTATAGAGGTTGAGGAACCCCGAACCTACATTCGGAGAGACGGAAGGGAAGGAAGAGTGACCACAGCTTTGGCCGAGGATGAGAGCGGGAAAATAAAAATTTCTCTGTGGGACGAAGACATCGGGCGCGTGAAAGCAGGAGACCAGATCAAGATCACAAACGGATACGCCAGACTTTTCAGAAACGAGGTTCATGTCAGCGCTGGTATCTACGGTAAACTTGAGGTCTTGGGGAAGTAGACCTCCACCGTAGCTCTTTTTAGCATCCGTACCCTACCTTTGAGGGAACCACGGATCCACTTCATGGTGTCGGGAATGAAATCTAGGGTCAAAATACTTGTCGATGGGGGAAAGGCCTCAGCCGGGCCACCGTTAGGACCAGCTCTCGGCCCGCTGGGGGTAAACATCGGCAAGGTCGTCGCAAAGATAAACGAAAAAACGGCC
>CAZMCI010000044.1:7457-7967 GCA_964564905.1 Hadarchaeota archaeon (SeqCode)
CTTTTCGGGAATGAAAGTTCCCGTGACGGTGGTGGTGGACAAAAACAAGCAGTTCGAGGTCGAGGTCGGCTCACCTCCGGTTTCCGCGCTGATCAAAAAGGAACTCGGGCTCGAGAAAGGAGCTAAGACCTCGGGCACCGAAGTGGTAGGGAACCTGAGCTTTTCCCAGGTGGCAAAAATAGCAAAAATAAAATCCGAAACCACCATGGCCAAAACCTTCAAAGCGGCGGTTATGGAGGTCCTCGGGACATGCCTCAGCCTCGGGGTCACGATTGAAGGCAAAAACGCGAAAGAGATGCAAAGAGAGGTCGCCGAAGGAAAACACGACGAGGAGTTGGAGAAGAATGCCGGTGGTCGTTGAAAATATTGCGGATGCGATAAAGCGGGCTCGAGAGGCCAGTCCCAAGCGGAATTTCGTGCAGAGCGTCGACATGTCCATCGTTCTGAAGGGCGTGGACCCCAACCGACCGGAGGGGCGGATTACGGAGGATGTCGTTTTGCCACACCAGT
>CAZMCI010000045.1:0-7428 GCA_964564905.1 Hadarchaeota archaeon (SeqCode)
TTTGTTTTTATGAGCGGAGGCGAAAGCTTTTGTTCTCAGGGGATACTCTTTTTTGCGGGGGTGTGGGAAGAACGGATTTCCCCACCAGTAATGCCGAAACCTTAGCCATATCGTTACGAAAACTGTCAAAGCTCGACATCGATGGGCTGTTTCCGGGGCATGGACCATATGAGGAAAAAAACGCGAAGAAACACGTTTTGAACGCCCTCAAATATGTGGACTCGTCAAAAATGCACCCGGTTGAATGGTGAGTGGTATGGGACCTCGAGAAATCTTAAATGAATTGAAGTGGAGGAGGACAAATGGACTTGGGGACGCTAAGGTAACCATCCTTCACAGAGGAGCCCCAGACGACAAATGTGTCGTTGAGGGTTCTAAGATAACCAAACTCGACCGAGGATTCATGCATGTGGTCACGCCTAGGGGGGAAGTTGAGATCCCGTATCACCGCATCCTGAAAATAGAGGCATTTGGCAGGGTTCTCTGGCAAAAATCATCTCTTAAATAAGCATCTTCACGAGGACCGCAGCTCCAGCCGTCAATCCGGCGAACACCACCATCTTGAGACCCGAGAGAATGAGGTTCTCCCGGGAGATCTTGCCGATGTATGCTCCTATGGTGAAAAATAGTCCCAAGGTGATGGCCACGGACCATTCCAACGCTGAGGCCGCAGACAGAACGAAAAATGGTAACACGGGGATCATTGACCCCCCGATTGTAGCTAATCCATCTGTTATGCCGCTGGAGAGAATCACCCTTTCGGTTTTTTTGTATTGCTTGCTGTTTCGAATTGCACCGCGTTTGAGCATTGCTCGCTCTATTTTTTCCAATTTTTTGTGGGCAACAGTTTTTTCGGCTGCAAACGCGCCGAGGATGTTTGAAAGTCCATTCGCGATGCCACCTCCGATCCCAGCTGACACAATGATTCTCGTTGCTTCCGGAGTGAGTCCGATGACAATACTGGCGCCGATGACTATCCCTAGTGTCGACAGAGAACCGTCTATTAGGCCACGGATATGATATCTGCTCATAAGCCTCTCTCGGCTTTAATGTCACCTTGGCTGATAGGGAACCACCCCCAGCTTTCGCGGGGAGCTTCCTGCTTCAGCGACGGGTCTTGCCCGGCGACAACGGCTTGCGCCGGGACGCCGAGTGGGAATCCCGCCTCCACAGGCGTCGGTTCGGGCCGTCTCAGTCCTACCCGAAGGATACGCGGAGATGCTATATAATCCCTGTCGAACCCCTCCGGAACGTCCTGCGAAGTTCCTCTCGGGTTCACCCAGCTCAAAACCGGACCCAATCAGAACCGAAGGCTACAGGTCGTTCCCATCCTTCTCTTTCGGAAGGGGGCTTAAAGTTAAACTTAAACAAGTTATCCCAAATATTGCATTGGATGGAATGAGCAGGCAGGTTTTCTCCAATGCCGTAATTTTGGAAGGTGATGACCTCGAACTCACACGTGGATATATCGTCGTCAGAAAGGGCATCGTGGAAAAAATAGCAGAGGGCTCCCCGCCTGGAAGGGCCACAGATATAAAACACGGTTTCATCCTTCCACCATTCATAAATGCACACACCCATATCGTTGACTCCATCGCGAAGGAACGCTACCTCGGAAAGACACAGCCAAAGGTGGTCGGACCATCTGGAGAAAAATTCAAAGCGTTGAATTCCAGCCCACTCAAGGACATCATAGCATCCACTACCGCGACACTCAGTGACATGCTCCGCACAGGCACGCTCGCTCACTGTGATTTCAGAGAAGGAGGGATCGCCGGAATTGGAATAATCAAACAGCTTCCACGTACCCCTGTTAGATCGATCGTCTTAGGACGACCCACAAACCTAAAGGAACTTCCCAAGGTGCTGGATAGGGGGGATGGTGTGGGGGTTCCATCACTGGACGCCTTTGAGCCGGACGAACTTCTGGAAATTGCGCGCCAGACGCGTCGCGCGAAAAAACTGCTTGCTGTACACGCCGCCGAGACAAAAAAGGCTCAAGAGATTTCGATGAGATATTCCGGATGGAGCGAAGTAAAACTGGCTGTGGAACTGGGCTCTTCTTTCGTGGTACACGCCACGCACGCGACCAAGCAGGACTTTATCCTCCTCAGAAAAAAACGCATCCCCGTGGTGTTTTGTCCGCGGGCAAATAACCTGCTGAGTGTTGGGAATCCGCCACTTCACCTAGCTCTCACTACGGAAGTTAAATTCTGCTTGGGAACCGACAACACAATGGTCTGTCAGCCAAACATGTTTGAAGAACTTTCGTTCGCTTGGGCATCTCTCCGCAGCTCCACACCATCAGCGGGCAGCGAAGAAGCTAGAGCTCTACTGAGGTCAGCCACGGTGGAACCGATAAAGCTTTTTGATTTGCCTTGGACGCCCATAAAGGAAGGCGAGAGAGCAACCTTTATGATCTTGGCGAGAAGAGATAACCTTTTGAACATATCCGATGTTTATTCTGGACTGGTCAACCGGGCACGTGCTGATAACCTCAGAGCAATTTGCGTAAACGGCAAACTTATAAGTTGAGTCACAGAGAGAGAAAATGGGTTTTAAAGAATAACTCTTTCAATACGTGATGGATGCGGGGAACATGCAAGTAAGAGATGTGATGACCAAAGAGGTCAAGTGGGTAGAGGTGCCCGGGAGAAGAGCTGATGCTCTCGAGCTTTTGAGGAAAATCAACGCCAGTGCTCTTCCGGTGGTCAAACGGGGGACCAACGAACTTGTGGGCATGGTAACGCTCAGAAAGCTGTTCGAGAAGCCGGACGAAGATCAACTTGCGATGCTGGTTGACAGAAATATCATCTCCGTGGAGCCGGACAGCAAACTGGAGGAGGCTGCGAAAAAGATGTTGAACTCCATGGTTCGAAGACTTCCCGTGCTGAAAAATGAAAAACTGGTGGGTATAATTACCGTCAGGGACATCGTGCACCGAGCGATCGCCGAAATGAAAATAGAAAAACCCGCTGCAGACTACATGCGTCCCCATGTGATAGCGATATGGGATGGCACAACCCTCAAAGCGGCTTTGGAAATAATGTCACTCTCGAATTTCCGCGGTTTGCCAGTGATCAATGAGAACGGGGATTTGGTGGGGATAATCGACGACTCCGATATAATAAGGGTAAGCGATGTAGAAGTCGACTCCAAGATGAGCCAGATGGCGGGAAGAAGCGAAGGCGACAGCTGGACATGGGACAGCGAGGCACGTATATACATCACAAAACGCAAACTCAAGGTGCCGGAGAAGCTCGTGAGAGATGTGATGACCAAGGATCTCATAACGATCACCAGAAAAACACCCATCACCAAAGTGGCCCAACTAATGAAACAACATAAAGTTGATCAGACTCCAGTCCTCTCCGGAGATGGAAAACTGGTGGGACTTGTAAGAGATGTGGACCTGCTCCGTGCCTTGGTGTAGTGGGTGATTTCCTCTCCCTCATTTTCGCAGGGAGTTCCGTCAGGTCACGTTCATTTGCATGGGGCGCAGGTTCGCTCCCCTGCCAGAAGCTCGCGAGGTTGTGCATTCTCAGCGCCACCGCCTTTCGCTCAGCTTTTCCCACAGGAATCCTGGAAGTGCGGATGCCTCACGTGGCTCAAGGGCTCGGTCACGGGTCGACTGCTCGGTTCCATTTGAGCCTGTCCCGCTCGGTCTTCCGCCTAAAAGTTGGTTTCGATGAGTATCTCTTGGAAGGGAGCACCAGGAGATTCCGCTGGCTTTCATCTCCGCTCTCTTGGATGGGGTCTTCTCGCTCGCAAAAAAAGGGACAGTAGTCAAAATCAATTCCACGCCCAAGTGCGTGTTCCCAGCGAACTTTCTGTGGTGTGTGTCAACCTCAGCATATCAGGTCGAAGGCGCGATCAATGAGGATGGTTGGGATGCCTCCATATGGGACACGTTTACCCACGCCGAGGGGAAAATCCAAGACGGAACCACGGGGGACGTGGCATGTGATCATTATCACAGATACGTGGAAGATATCCAACTTAAAAAAACTGGGGATCCGTACATACAGGTTTTCGATTTCGTGGCCGAGGACATTCCCCAGGGGTAAGGGTAAAATTAATGGGAAAGGACTCGATTTTTATCCGAAACTCGTGGACACGCTTTTGAAAAAACGATGTTCAACCGATGATAACGATGTATCACTGGAACCTTCCCCAAGAACTTCAGAACGGCGGCGGGTGGGAAAACAGGGCGATGGTTGAAAATTTTGGAGACAAAGTACTGGATAACCTTAAACCAACCGTGGTGTTCCTCGATCTTGGGATATTTCACGGGCGAGCAGGCCCCCAGATTTAGAGACCTCAGAAGGGCCCTCAGGGTGGTGCATAATTTGTTGTTGTCCCGCGGTAACGCCATGTGAATTTTTAGAGAGAGGAGGTGGGAGACGGGATAGCGGGGATGTCCAACTTGACAGGCGCTTTTTACCCCGCGTCCAAAAAACCTAGGACTTAGGCCACCAAGCTGGCAGACTAGTTCCTCAACGGATGGTTCTATCTGCCCGTAGCCAAGGGCAGGTATCCCGCAGGGCTGAAGAAAATTTACGAAGAGCAGGGAGTGATGTTTGACATCGAACCGGGAGACATGAAGTTGATAAATACCCCGATCGATTTCTGGGGAGTCAACTATTACTCTAGAAATGTGGTGAGATACCGTCCACAGGACATGATGGGTTTCCAGAGCCTTCCCCCTTCTTTAGAGACCACTGGGAGAGGTCTTGTTTATCCTCAGGGGCTTTGTTTTGATGCACATAAAGGAAGGCTACGCGGATATCCCCATGTTCATCACGGAGAATGGAATGGCAGACAGACGTTGTCGAAAATGGGAGAATTCACGATGTGCGCCGGATAAAGTATTTGGGGGAACACATCAAGTCTACTCACAGGGCTTTGGTTGACGGTGTGGATTTGCGTGGATATTTCGTTTGGTCCCTGCTCGACAATTTTGAATGGGCTCACGGATACAGCAAGCGTTTCGGGATCATCCCTGTCGACCGTATTACTCAACGACAGATCCTAAAAGACAGCGCACTCTGGTACAGCAACGTGATAAAGAACAATGGCGTGCCCGAGGTTGGTTCCGCATAGCGCTTGAAGAGCGTCTTGAACTGATGCAGGACTTGCCGGAACCGAGCGAGAGACCCCGCGGCTGAAGCGCGTGGATTTCTCGCTCGATTCCGTCAACTTAATCGCACAAAGTTTGAATCATCGAAGTAATATGTACCAGAGTGATGTTCAAACAGCTCAATTGAGGATATTCTGTCCCAGTCCAGGTTCGGAACGCTCGGGTAAAGACTCAGGTCCCAAGTGATCTTAGTCCACTGGTCCTGCACGGAGGAATCACTGGACCACAGGTAGTACCCATCCTCGCCGCTTCCTCCGTCGCCGTCTGCGTCCTTAAGCCGCAGCTGCACCGTGTTGTTGCCCACGGTGTCGTAGACCCAGATCGAAAAGCTCGTGGCGTTGCTCATGTCGACGTACCCGGAAGGGAAAGCCGCGGCGATGGCGATCGTCCCGCCGTTCTCGCCCGCCGTCATCCTGACCGATCTCTCCCCGCCGTGGACCGTGGAAGCCTCGAACATCGAACTCCCTTGCCACACGTCCCAAAAATACGCCCCCGGGGTCCCATTTCCCTCCTCAAAGTCTTGGAACATCACCTCGCTTGGAGCGGTTTCTCCGGTATAAAAATACAACGCGCTGAATACCAGTATCCCCCCGACCATGGGGGCCAAAGCCATCAAGGCGTAACGTGTGCCGCCGTTTTCGCTCATCCTGAGCTACCCCTGAGTTTCGCGGGGAGCACCGACATCGGGTTTTGTCGGGGATTTAAGGGTATTTTTATATTCTTCGACCTCGTTGAGCAGCTCTCTAATCTTCTGAGCTGTGATGGTCGGGCTCAATAACATCCGGAGTCTTCGTTTGCCCTCGAAATTTATGAACTCCTGCGGGAGGTAAACCCCGAATTCCGGCACTCTTCTGCTCTTTGACAGGCGGTTTCTCAGCTTTTTTAGCACCTTGTCGTAAACTTTTGAGGGGACATCCTTTCTTGACAGAATGCCCATGCCCTTTTTGGCTAGGAGTTCGTGGGCTTCCCGCGAGCCAGCGTATTCCAAAAATTTTATAGCTTTTTCCCGGTCTCGTGTTCTCCCAAAAGCGACCCACGCATTGCCACCCACGACCATCGTGTGCCCAGTCCGCGGATTTATTGGTGGCAGAATGAAACAGTCATAATCATCTCCGGCCGAGTAGTTGTATGCCCGTTGCCACATCCCGCTGACCCAATCCCCCTGGAGCTGCATGGCTGCCTCGCGCTCGTTCAACTTCATCCACGCCGTGGGAAAGCTGTACGCGTATGGGTCGGGGTAAAAATATTCGTCAACCAGCTTTTTCAACCACTGGTATGCCTTCACTACCTCGGGATCCGTCCAGCTTTCATTTCCCTCCACCAGATCGGTGTAAAACTCTGGGCCGCTTAATCCAGTCAAAACGTGGACAAACCACAGGGATGTTCCCCACCCGCTGGACACGATGGGATACATTCCTTCTTCTTTAAGCTCCTCGCAAAGTTTTAAGAATCTGTCCCAGGTTTTGGGCGGGTGAAGTCCTTTCTCCTTGAAAACATCCTTCAAATACCAAACCGCAAAAGTAAACTCCTTTGAGGGCACCCCGTACATTTTGCCGCCGACCGTGCATCCTTTTTTCACCTCCTCGGGAAGACCCTGTGGTACCCCTGTTCTTGCCAAAGGTCGGTGAGGTCGATGAGGTGACCGCCGTCCACGAACATCGCCAGTCTCTGGCCAATCTCGGTAATGGATACGTCTGGCGGGTTCCCCTCCGTGAGTTTGGCCCATAGAGTTGGAAAATACATCCCCCACTCCATAGGTTGGGTCTCGACCCCGATCGAGCGGAATTTTTTCTCAAATTTTCGGATGAAAGAATCCACCGGGGCCCGCTCGTGGTCCACCCAGAAATGCGATATCTGTAGCTTTTTCTCCATGCAGATCACCGGCTGCCGGTTTGGATTTCAAAAATCATGTTCGGTTCACCTCAGTCTCTCGAGCATCGCTACCCTGGAGATGACCAACCCACTCCTATCCGTGATCTCTATGTTGAACGAGGCCAGCTTTTCTTCAATGTGGGGCAAAAGTCCCCGGAATTTTTCAATGTACATCGACCTCCGCCTTTTAACCGTTCCTGCTTTCACCCACTCAAATTTCAATACACCATCGAAACAGGATTTTATCTCAGTTTCCATCTTGCTGTCCAACGCACCGGGTGTAAAAATGGCGTAAATCAGTCCATCCCATTTTTTTGTCATGTACTGAAGCCCGATCAGAAAAGATACGAGTCCTCGTTGGTCGTCTCCATAAAGCCTGGCCAAGTCATTTAGGGAGTGAAGGATCACCACGCTGT
>CAZMCI010000045.1:7438-7736 GCA_964564905.1 Hadarchaeota archaeon (SeqCode)
CACGCTGTTTTTTGCGTTTTTGTTTTATTCGTCGATCAGTTTTGTTTTGATCTCATCCTTTTTGGGTTTTTTCGCCTTTGCGCCGTGTATCCAATCCCGGGGAACGTTCAGATTCGCCAGGTACTCGGATGAAAAGTCTTTGAAGGTCACGTTTTCCTCGAACAGGGCGCGGAACTCCGGGCTAAAACTTCGAGCTACCTCATCGATCACATTGGACCTTGACCTTGAAAAAAGGATATAGCAGACCTGGCTCGGCAGGCTGACACCCACGGATAATCCGGGGGATAAACGACTTTTC
>CAZMCI010000046.1:0-7659 GCA_964564905.1 Hadarchaeota archaeon (SeqCode)
GATGCCCAGCACGCACTGCGTCGGACGATGGAGATGTTTACCAGCAGCACCCGTTTCATTTTGGATTGCAATTTCAGTAGCCGCATCATTGAGCCGATCCAGTCCCGGTGTGCGGTTTTCAGGTTCAGGCGCTTATCGGATAAGGAGATAGAACACATGCTTAAACGAATTGCACGAGGAGAAAAGCTCACGCTGACCCCGGACGCGATCAAGGCCATCACATACCTCAGCGAGGGAGATATGCGACGTGCGATCAATATTCTTCAGGCGGCTGCAACGCTGAAGAAAAAAGTGGATGAAAAGATAGTTTATGAGGTAAGCGCTACCGCAAGACCCGAGGAGGTCAGATCAATGCTGGAGCTATCTCTATCTGGAAAATTTGAGGAAGCCAGAAAAAAGTTGCATGAATTGCTTATCGACAGGGGGCTCTCTGGAGAGGACATCCTGGACCAAATTCACAGGGAGATATTCAATCTTCAGATACCTGAGCTCGCCAAGGTCAAACTAGTGGACAGGGTCGGGGAGTTTTCTTTCAGGATAACCCAAGGAGCAAACGAACGGATACAGCTGGAAGCCATGCTTGCACATTTTGGTCTTCTCGGCAGCTCCAAATCTTAATCTACCATCTGTGCCATTTTGCCCAAAAATGCTTTAACCTCACCGACGTTTCTTAAAAAAAATTTGGCTTGGGAACCCTTCGGTCTAGGAGAAACTACAACTGTTATTCCTCTATCCTTCAGAGCAGAGAAAGCATCCTCGTCTGTCTGGTCGTCCCCCACGTAAACCGGAATGAGTTTCTTCTTCGGATCGATAACACTCAGGATCCAAAGTGCTGCTTTTCCCTTGTCCCAGTTCAAATTGGGCCGGATCTCAAAGACTTTCTTGCCTTCGGTAACCCGCACCTTGCCGGAGGCCACATAAGGACTGATCACGTCCCAGAAAATTTTTTTAAATTTCTTAACCTTGTCCCTCTCAAGCAACCTGTAATGAACGCTTGCCGTCAGACCCTTATTCTCCAATACCACACCTTTCATTTTTCTCACTTTCTCCTGCAGTTTTCTACAGATATCTGAGATTATTGGGCGGGTACGTTTCGCCTCTGATTTAATGACCTTCACACTTGGGCCATTTATTTCGAATCCATGGTTTCCCACGTAGTATATGCTCTTAAGCCGCACAAGTTGTTTCACCGAATTTAGATCCCTTCCGCTTATTATCACTAGCTTGAATTTTCCAGTGAGGGCTCTGAGCAACTTTCTGGTGTCATCAGGTAAAATCGCAAGTTCTGGTCTTCTAGCTATCGGAACTATGGTACCATCATAATCCAGAAACAGTACAGCCCCTGTACGTAAATCTCTTTGAAACTTGTGGAGTTGACCCAGGAGATGTTTCATGTATTACCCCTGATACAAACTACGCGCCATAAACTAAAGCTTACTCTCGACAAGGGTCAAGATGATATCATCTAAATCAGCTTGTTCAGATCCGAATTTTTCGACAACCGTATAAGGTGAACTGCCCCCAGCTTTTGCAGGGAGCTTCCTGCTTCACCGACGGGACTTCTTTGTATCATTTTTGATGGATAGAAACCGGACCTGTATGATAGCATCGGCTCATCCTCCATGTATTTAGCTAGAGGTTCTTTATATAGAAAAAACTCGCCTCTCCGCCCCCTCCATTAAGGGGGCTTCTTGGCGGTAAAGTTAAATCTTAAAAAATTGAGTTAGTGGGGAGCAGGATGTTGAGAACTCTAACAGACTACAGGGGAATAATCGGGGACGACAAAATTTCGGAAATATATCAAAAAAGTAGAAAACTTTACAAAAAGCATATCTTGCACATTAATTCAACAGCCTATGGCGGCGGAGTAGCCGAAATGCTCCAGAGTATCATACCCCTTTTTAACAGCATCGGGATTTACGTTGGGTGGCGAACACTTATCGGAAATCCAGATTTTTTCAGGGTGACAAAAAAATTTCATAACGCATTGCATGGGGATAATATCGCCTTAACGCGGAAAAAAATAAAAATTTATGAGGAGACGAATGCCATTTTTTCTAGATTTACCCATATCGACCATGATCTGGTGGTGATTCACGATCCCCAGCCACTTCCGTTGATAAAGTTCTACAGGAAGAGACAACCGTGGATATGGAGATGTCATATAGATCTCTCCAAACCGAATCGAATGTTGTGGAATTATCTCAAGGATTTCATTTTGCGCTATGATACTGTAATTTACCAAATGGAAGAATTTTCTGCCCAGGGAATCCCGGGAGATTACCGGGTAATAAAGCCATCTATCGATCCGCTATCTATGAAAAATATGCCCATATCAAGAGGTACCATCAGCAAATACCTTAAAAAAGCGGGAGTGGACACCAAACGACCAATCATCTCCCAAATCTCCCGCTTTGACAAATGGAAGGACCAACTGGGAGTCTTGAAAGTCTTCGAGAGGGTGAGAAAGGAAATGGATTGTCAACTTCTTTTGGTGGGGGACATAGCGTGGGACGATCCAGAGGGACAAGAGAATTACGAGCAAATTTATGCAAAAGTGAGAAACAAGAAAGATGTGCGGCTGATAATGGGTGCACATGACATCATGGTGAACGCTATCCAGAGGGCCTCTGATGTGGTGTTACAAAAATCAATAAGGGAAGGCTTTGGGTTGAGCGTTTCGGAAGCACTCTGGAAGGAAACACCCGTCGTGGCCTCAAAAGTAGGTGGAATATCAGCGCAGGTGATAGATGGTGAGACAGGATACCTTGTAAAGCCTCACGATTACGACGGCGCAGCAAAGAAGATCATGGATCTTCTCAGCAGCAGAACCCTGAGGGAGAAAATGGGGGAAAAGGGAAAACGGCATGTGAAAGAGAACTTTCTCATCACCCGCCACATAGAGGATTGGATCGATCTCTGGGTGGAAATGCTCTCATAGAGCCCCTACTCCATTTGAATTGGTCTGCGGTGCCTAGGTCTACTTTGATAAGTGTTTTAAACGGTTTCATCGTCTCATATATGGGACGAAAATGACCATCGCGGAATTATGGCAGTTTTTATGGCCCGTTCTGGTGTTGATAGGCTTCATGGTCGTCGGATATGTGTTGAGAATCACTCTGTCTGTATACGTCACCAAGCTAACGCAAAAAACTAAGACGAAAGTTGATGATATCATCCTCGAGGCGATCAAAACACCGATCGTCGTGATATTTCTCATTATTGGTATAAACTTCGCATTGTCGGAAGCAGCCAAAATTCCACAACTCGCCCAGAGCCTATCACTGCTCCTGCAGTATCTTCCGCTGATAAGTTCTGTGTTGGTCACACTGATAGGAGCGGTAGCCACAGGCAGGATAGTAACTGGAATATTGAGATATTATGGTATAACCCATCCTAGCCTGAAATCACTTGTTCCGTTTTTCTCCAAACTTACCAACATACTCGTATATTTTGTGGCCTTCATACTCATCCTCAATGCTCTTGGTATAAACGTGACCGCGCTTGTGGCTGGATTGGGCATCGGTGGAATCGCCATAGCTTTTGCGCTTCAGGAAACGCTGTCGCAACTTTTCGCAGGGATGTACATAATGACCGACAGGCCAGTGAGGGAAGGAGACTACATCGAACTGGAATCCGGACAGAAAGGGTACGTTGAAAAAATAGGATGGCGGAGCACGAGAATTAGAGAGCTGCCAAACAACATCATAGTGGTCCCGAACTCAAAACTAGCAGGTGCGATAGTCACAAACTACTACCTCCCAGAGCCAGAAATGGCCTGTTTGGTTCAGGTCGGGGTAAGTTACGACAGCGACCTTGAGAAGGTCGAGAGAGTAACCATAGAGGTTGGAAGACAAGTGTTGAAAAAGGTGACGGGAGGGGTCCCGGAATTTGACCCGTTCATCCGCTACCACACGTTCAGCGATTTCAGCATAAACTTCACTGTTATCCTAAGGGTCAAAGAATTCGTGGATAAGTATCTGATCACCCATGAGTTCATCAAAGAACTGCACAAGCGGTACAAGCAAGAGGGGATAGAGATCCCGTTCCCGATAAGAACCGTATACATGCGAAAGTAAAGTCAAAAAGGGGCTATCCTCTTTTAAACTCATTTATTATTTCGTTGAAAATTTTTGAGATTTTTTTGACCCCCTCCTCCAGAGAAAGCACTTTTCCTATTTCCTTCCCCCGCTCTCCAATTCTGGCTGCCACTTCTGAATCCCCGAGGACTATACTCAATTTATTTGAGAGCTCTTTCACGTCGCCAGGCCCAAACGTGTAACCGTTTGTACCCTCTATAATCATCTCCGAGGACCCAGCCCCTCTGCTCACCACCACCGGTTTTTTGTACACCCAAGCCTCCCCAACCACCAGACCAAATCCCTCTTTTATAGAGGGCAGGACCAGGACCTCAGCCCGTTTATAAGCGGCCCTGAGAAGTTCATCCGGCAGATATCCCGTAAATACCACATGTTTTTCAATACCAAGT
Organism: Hadarchaeota archaeon (SeqCode); assembly: GCA_964564905.1. GTDB lineage: Archaea > Hadarchaeota > Hadarchaeia > Hadarchaeales > Hadarchaeaceae > B75-G9. Next base: position 4,490 of record CAZMCI010000046.1, read on the forward strand.
TCCTTTACCATCGCCTGCAATTGCTGCCGCCAACTACTAGCTTTTGGGTGTGACAATCCTCCTATCCTGCTTCCAGAAAAGCTTCCGTTTCCAACCAGAACCAGCTTTAGGTTGGGGAACTCCCTTATGAGCTTGGGCATCGCCTTTATTGCCGAGTCCTGCCCCTTTATTCTGTCCATCCTGCCTACTATGAGTATTATCCTATCCTCGGCACCGATATTGAAAGCTGAACAGAATCTCTCCATATCAGAACTCTTTGGCTCGACCCACAGTTCATCGTTAATGCAGGGGTACATCTGATATGCCTTTCCACGATAGCCTGCCCTGATCAGACCTTCCAAATCCCTCCTGCAACTCACAACGACGGCGTCAAAAGATTCCATACATCTGACGATGAAATTTCTCATGTATGGATCCACTCTAGATAGATCTAGCGGAATGTGCCATCTGAACAATGTCGGCGCTGACAAGCCCAACATATTCCCGACTTGAAGTTGCTGAAAATCGTGGATGTAAAAGATATCTATTGGAGAGAGCTCAAACATCTTGGTGGCACAAAGCCAATTGTATTTGGCGTAAGCGGCGAAATCGCTTGGACTGATTTTATGCCGTTCTATGTCGTGAATTTCCTCCCATATCCTCTCTTTCATGTGTGTGTACGCCTGAACCTCGTGCGGCGCAAGTGAAATGTTATATACTCGAATCTTTCCCGCCACAACTCGCTCCGGACCAACCGGATTTAAAGAAACCCAATATGCATTATCCACCATGTTTTTTCTGATCATACGCTCCATCGAGGGGTAAACGATCTTCGGAACACCACCGGGGTTTATCTCATAATCCTCTCCCTCGATAAGCATGTCCAGCGGTAAGGGATCTGGAAGATCGCCGTATTTTTCGAGCAACTCAGCGTACTGCAGTTTAAATCGAATTAGTGGAGTTTGAGAGTTTATACACAAGTTTAGACCCGTCATCGTTGTATTATTTCACTTTCTTTGATAAAAAGCCAGACTGTCTGAACAAGAGTTCATTTCTTCCGGGTAGTGGTGATATTTCTCTTCCAACCGGCCTTGGTCTGACAGCTTGGATTCAAGCATATCCTGTATGGCTTTCTTCCCACCCGGTTGACTTGGATCATTGGAGCTCCACACTCCTTACAGGTGTTTCTGAGGGGGATAATCCTACCATCTTGTGGAAGGGGAAGAGAATTCGTACATTTCGGATAGTTCGAGCATCCCACAAAACGTTTGTGGGTAGCACGCGATATGATTATCCTCAAATCACCCCCACACTGGGGGCATTTCCCCAGAACCCTTTGTTTCATCCTAGTGACGCGATAGGATTTCATCAAATTTCTGCCGATCTCCAGCTGGTGTTCTTTGAACTTCCTGAGCACCCTGTCCAGCTCAGCCTGGGCCATGGCGATGACCTCCCCCTTGCTACGCTTCCCCTCCCGTATTGCCTCCATCTCGCGCTCAAATTCCGCAGTTAATTTCTCGCTGACGATCTCTGGACAGTATCTGAGAAGTGTGTTAACCACTTCCACGCCAAGTTCTGTAACTGTGATCTGGTCACCAAATATGTACCCACGTTGGTAGAGGTTTTGGATGATCCCAGCACGTGTGCTCTTCGTCCCGAGATTTCTGGACTCCATCTCCTTCACTATCGAAGCTGGGTTGTACCGTGGAGGAGGCTGGGTCTTCCTTTCCTCCAATTTTACCTCCTTGACCGATAACTCTCTTCCCTCCTGGAGCTGCGGGAGGACGATCTCCTCCATGGAACCATATCTACCATAATATCTAAGCCATCCCTCCTCTAACACTCGGCGCCCACGAAGGAGAAAGGTCTCTCCCCCCACATCTAACTCTACCTTCACACTTTCCAACGATGCTGGTTTTCCAAAAGTCGAAAGAAAACGTCTGACAACTAGATCGTAAATTTTTTGCTGGGATCCACTCAGTACTTTTGGTTTTTCACCAGTTGGAAATATTGCCGGATGCGCTGGGTCAACCTTCTTACCCTCATTGGGACGCAGATCCAACCTCGAGAGCAACTCACTCGCAAACTTTCCATACTGTTCAGAAGATCTGAGCTGTTCAATTATCCCCCGGTAATTTATCGTGGGGGGTAATTTTTGGCTGCTCGTCCTTGGATAACTGATAAGCGCGGCCTGATACAGCGCCTGCGCGATCTGCTGGGTACGCATCGGAGTATACCCAAAACAACGATAAGCCTCGGATTGCAAGTCTCCGAGGTTAAAGGGTGGAGGGGGTAACCTTCGATACCGCCGAACTTTGACCGCAGAAACTCTAGCAGGCTTTTCCCTGCACGCGGCCAAAACCCGCTCGGCATCGGACTTATCAAAAAACCTTGATGTCACATGTTCGGCTATTACTTCACGTCCGTCGAGGTCCAAAATCAGGTTTAGAACCCAGAACGGCTCGGGCTTGAAAGCTTTTATCTCCAGTTCACGTTCGACCAAGATCTTCAAAGTTGGGGTTTGTACTCGACCAGCTGAAAGTTTGGCAAAACGTTGCTCCGCCGCCTCCACCGCGGCGCTCATCGCTTTCGATAAGTTCATGCCCCAATACCAGTCAAGGACATGGCGGGTTATCCCCGCATCTATGAGTTCGAAGTCTAAACGGGGCATCATGTGCTCATATGAGCGACGCAGATCTTCTGTTGTGAGTGTAGAAAATTTCATCCTTCTGGCATGATTTACAGCCTCGTTTCCACAGAGGTACTTGAGCACATTGAAGGCGATGAGGGAACCCTCTACATCATAATCACAGGCACTGATGTAATTCGTAGCGTCTTTGGCCAGTTCTCTGATCACATCGATAAACACCCGTGTTTGCTTAGCCTTCTTATCCACTTCATAGACAGGCACCCAAGCTATATCGTAGAAGGGATAATCACGCATTGGTCTCAAGTTTTTGAGTGTAAAAAGGTGCCCCAATGCTGAAACTGCTATCATCTCCATTCCGTCTCGCTTAAACTCGTAGTATGAAACACCCATGAGTTTTCTTCTTCGGGGTTTTCCCTCAGCTAAAGCTGTAGCTATCTTCTCTGTGGCGGTTGGTTTCTCGCAGATGATGAGAGTTTTTGACATCGGTCTCGTAGCTTATTTGGGTTTTTATTTTAAGAGACCGGCGGTGCTCCCGGCCAAA
>CAZMCI010000047.1:0-7189 GCA_964564905.1 Hadarchaeota archaeon (SeqCode)
CTGCAAGCTTTTTTTTGTTTCGGGCACAGATCATACACGGGCATTATGCCACAAATTCAAGTCACATTGACCCCTCCAGAATCAAAACGGCTTATCGCGAAAGCCGTGGCCGTGCTTCCGGAGGTAAAGAAAGCTCTGAAAAGCGGAATAATCGTTGTGGGGCTCGGTACTACAAACGCCCGTGTGGCAGAGGAGATCCTGAAGCGAAAAATTCAGCGCGAAAGGTTCGTGGCCGGCATGATCCTACCAAAAGGGACATGTATCCTGCCCAAGGAAAAACGTGCTCGCACGATGATCATCCGCAGGGGAAAGGTGATCGAAGCGGAGATAGACGACGTGTTGAACGAGCTAACGCCCGGGGATGTCGTCATCAAAGGTGCTAACGCGATAGATGCAACCGGCACGGCGGGCGTTTTTCTGGCATCGAGAAGCGGCGGCACGGTCGGAAAGGTACTCGGAACGATAGTTTCCCGAGGAGTCAACCTGATCGTCCCTGTGGGCTTGGAAAAATTTATCCCAGGATCGGTATCCGAGGTTTCCAGACTTTCGGGAATTTTCCGGTTTGATTACACTACAGGATGTCCGGTTGGAGTGATGCCCGTGTGTGGCAAGGTGGTCACGGAACTAAACGCTGTAAAGATCCTCACTGGTGCGGAAACCATGGTGATGGGCAAGGGCGGAATCTCCGGAGCTCAAGGTAGTGTGACCCTTCTGATCAGAGGAAGTTCCGGTCAAATCCAAAAGTTTAGAAGAATTTTAAAACAGGTGAAGAACGAGCCAGAGATCGCTATAGAGACCAACTGCAAAACATGCGTATACACGGATTGCTGGTATCTGAGAGAGTGAGCCACCCCAGTTTCGCAGGGGGCTTTCTGCTTCAGCGACAGGACTTGCCACGGCTTGCGCAGAGATGTCGAACAGAGACCCCGTTTCCACAAGCGTTGGTTCGGGCCGTCCCAGTCCCACCCGATCCGAAAGATACGCAGGGATGCTACATGACTCCTGTTGAATCCATCCCGGAATAAACCGACGAAAAACCGGTCAGAACGCCCCCGAGAAATGTTTTAGCTCGGAATCGGCGCCCAACCAAAACCGAAAGCTGTGGGTCACCTCTCTGCTTCCTCTCTTTCGAAGAGACTTCTCGGTGATGAAGTTAATCCTTATCCTCCTGGGTGCGAAGTCTAGATCGTTTTTCCTTGGAAGAAGAATCACCGGACTTGAAACTACCGGTGCTCACTTCATCCACGCTGTGAATAACACCTCCCCACTCTTCTATCGCGGCTCTGATCTTACCATAGTCGAGTTCGCCCTCCACTGTCACCTTGACGGTCTCGGTATCTTTATCTATTTCAATAAGCGTGACATTAGCACCGCTCACGCCCGGAACCGCACCCAGCTTGGCAGCAAACTCAGGCAGCGTCGGACTATGGGGTTTCAGTACGTCCAACACCAATTTTCTGATATTTGCAGAACTCCTTTTCGACATGTGAGTCGTTCATCTCTTTCTTTTTCCAATTTTAACTCTATCGGCGAAGTCTCCCTGAGAAAGCCGGGGGATGGAAGTCGCTTTTCCCGTTTATAAGGAACCCCCACCCAAGTCCCTGCCGAGTAGGGAGAGGCCACCCCGAATTTACGCCTGTGGAAAAACTGATGATCCACACGGCGCAGGTAAGCTGGACATCGGGACCTCCGTAACCGCCTGGAGAGGATGGGATCGAGTCCGGTGGACGAGAGGGGGAAGGATATCACCTCTATCGGCGGATGACTTAGGCCAAAACCCAAGAACCTTCCAAAGTAGGGTGTGGGGATGCAGAGCCGTGCATGGGCAACCAATTTCGCTCAAAATCCTTTTAGTACTGAACAGGAATTTATCATGGGGCTGGACATGGAGCTGAATTTTGAGCAGATGGTGGAGAAAATTTTGGCGGATTCCAACGTCACACGCGACGAGCTGATGAATCGCATCCACAGCAAGCAAAAGGAACTGGGCGGATTTGTGACCATGGAGGGTGCCGCAAACATCGTCGCCCGAGAACTGGGGATAGTTTTCGAGCATGGGGGACCAGAAATCCGGGCTCTGCGGATCGGGGATCTAATTCCAGGTATGTCAAAGATCGACATAGTGGCGAGGGTTGTACGAGTTCACGAACCTAGAGAGTTCCAGCGATCTAGTGGGAGCACTGGAGTGGTGGGCAGTTTGCTACTGGAAGATGGAACTGGACGAATCAGACTTGTACTGTGGAACGACAGGGCCACCATGATCAAAGAAGGAAAAGTGCAAAAAGGAGATATCGTCAGGATCCAGAATGCCTACGTCCGCGAGGGATTGGACGGACAGCCGGAGCTTGGTATCGGCACGAGGGGTAGTATCGTGGTAAATCCCGAGGATCCACGTGCTGCAGAGCTTCCCAAGCTCATGGACTCGGAAGTGAAGATATCCGAGTTGAGAAGGGAAATGGCAGAAGCCGATGTCTCTGGAAGAGTTATGGCGGTAAGTGACTGCAGAGTTTTCGAACGGCCCGACAAGAGCAAGGGCAAAGTTTCCACCCTTCTGCTTGCAGATTCCACTGGACAGATACGGGTCTCGTTGTGGGACAAATGGGCCGAATTATCAAAAGAACTTAAACGGGGAGACGCGATAAAACTTGAGAATGCTATAATTCGTGCTAGGCCAGGAAGGCGGGTAGAACTCAGCCTAGATGCCCGCGGTCGTCTGGTTCGTCTTGATGACGCTGAGCTACCGGAAATCCCCGAACGTCAGATGAAACTAAATGAAATTGAGCCAGGTATGCCAATTCTGGACATATCGGCCAAGATAAAAAGGATATTTCCACCACATGAATTCAAACGTGCGGATGGGTCACATGGAAAAGTACAAAGTGCGATCTTGGTGGATGACACAGGCAGCGCCCGAGCCTCGTTCTGGGGAGCGGCTGCGGATGTGCTTCAGAGGCTCCAGCCTGGAGATGTGGTGCTCTTGAAAAACGCTTACACCCGCACGGGATTGGGAGGCAGGACGGAGATACACATTGGCGGAACCACCACTGTTGAAGTTAACCCTCCCGGAATAAGGGTTGGAGAGCCGAAGCCCGGAGCCGTTAGGATAGGCGAACTCGAGCCAAATATGGATGCGCTGGAAGTGGTCGGAAGGGTTGTTGAGGTCATGGAGCCACGTGACTTCACGCGTCCCGATGGCAGAAAGGGGAAGGTGGCGTCCATGATCATAGGAGATCAGAGCGGTACGGTACGAGTTTCGCTCTGGCATGAACAGGCGGAAAAAGTTCGCGAATTAAAAGCTGGAGACATTGTGAAGTTGGTCGACTGTTACAGCACGCTTGGTCTATTTGGACAGACCGAGTTACACTTGTCTAGGGGCGCTCTCGAGATCAACCCGGATGTGGAGGGGCTTCCTCCTGTCGAAGTGATAAGGGAAATAGTCCCGGAGGCGAAGAGGTGCAAAATATCCGAGATAGAGAAAGAAGGCATGCGGATACAGGTAAGGGGAACGGTGGTGCAGGTTTTTCACCGGAGGCCTGTATTTGACACATGCCCGAACTGTGGCAGAAATCTCGGAAGCGTGGACACGAACATGTTCTGCGAGGAGTGCGGAAAAGTCGTCACGCCGGAACATCGTGTGGTGCTCAGCTTTCTGCTGGACGATGGCACCGACAACATACGAGTGGTCCTGTTTGGCAAAGTGGCAGAGAACCTGATCGGCATGAACGCGCAACAGGTTTTTGAGTCGTTCAGAAACGCTCCCGAACTGGGAAAATTTTATGACGGGCTGAAACTGGTTGGAAAGGAGCTGGTGGTCACGGGCATAGTGAGGCATGATAGTTATCTCAACCAGCTCGAATTAAGGGCTCTCAGTGTGGATGTGGCGGAGCCCAAGCACGAGGCAAGACTGATTATTGAAAAGTTAAAAGAGGAAACGTGAAAATCGATGATGGAGGCATAATTTGGCCGGGGAACGCAAGCCAACTTTGGACTCACTCCCTGGGGTCGGGGAGGCCACAGCTAGAAAGCTTTACGAAGCTGGTTACCGTACCGTTGAATCGCTTGCTGTAGCAACGGTGGCAGAACTCCGCGAGGCTGCAGAAATAGGTGAAACACAGGCGAAGAAGATAATTGCGGCTGCTAGGGAATCCGCCGAAATGGGTCTTTTCACAACTGCGGATAAAGTGCTCGAACGCAGGGAGAAGATCGGGCTGATAACAACCGGCAGTACACAATTCGATAGTCTTCTGGGGGGAGGTATTGAAACTCAGGCCGTCACAGAAGTTTTTGGCGAGTTTGGGTCTGGAAAGTGCGTATCGAAGGACACTCCTGTATATTACCTCAACGATGAAACTCCACATATATCTCCGATAGAAAAGGCATACGAGCACTATAGGCAAATTTTTGGTGAGCGACCGTTTGATGAAGGGGCTGTAGTTCATACTCCAAACATAAAGGTGCTCTCTTTTGTCGATGGGAAACTGCGGTTAAGCGACGCGTCCCATATCTACAGGGAAAAAGTAAGGCGGTTACTACGGGTGAGAACAAAACGTGGCAGAATCCTTGAGCTTACACATAAACACAAACTGCTGACACTGACAGATGATGGTCTCAAGTGGCTTCCGGCCGGTGAATTAAAAGTTGGAGCGCCCGTGGCAACGCCTGCCAGCATACCCTGTAATCCTACTGTCACCGATAAGCTCCATCCAGATGATGCCTACTTTTTGGGACTTTATGTGGCAGAAGGCAGTGGCCCAGAGATCTTTACAACGAATGAGCAGATTCTGAAATGGGTCAAATCCTATATAAAAAGAAAATTTGGTTTCAACCCGACATTACACAGAGACGAACGAAGGAAACGGACAGTGTATCATATCGTCTTGAGAGGACAAGCGCTGGAATTTCTTGGGGATCTGACAAAATGTACCTCCGCTGAGAAATTTGTACCCCCTGAGATATTTCTTTCGTCGGTGGAAGTGGCAAAACACTTTTTGGCCGGATATATCGAGGGAGATGGTTTCTTAGGCCAAACAATTGAGTTATCGACGAAAAGCAGACGACTTTTTACCGAAATCTCGTACCTGCTGCTACGTTTGGGAATTCATGGCACCGGGTCACACAAAGGGGGGCGGCACCGGCTTTTCATAGGTGGAGAAGAAAGAGCCAAGATAATGAAACTTCCATTCAAGTCAATTGCTTTGCCCGTTTTACCTTCCTCCAACTCCGTTTACTTCGGATATCCAGCCGTGTTTGCAGGTTTCTTGAAAAAAATCTACAGGGAAACATTTGGCGGTGGGCGCGGCCCGGTGACTAAACTCATAGGACGTAAATCTTGCAGCAGCGAGACCTTCTACCACGTACTAACGAGGAGCAAGATCGAAAATAATCAAGCTTTCATCAACAGAAAGACCATAGTGAAGATCAAATCGGTGTTTTTGGAGCATTTGAACATCCTAAAGCGGCTGAGAGAAGAGGTCAAGGGATTAAGTTCAGATGAAAAATTCAAAAAGATCGCGCTTGAGTTGCAATTTCCTCTGTGTTCAATTGCACAAAGGTTGGGGATTAAACGTGGCTCAGTGGAAAACTATGTTTGCAGAGGGCTGCCTCGACAGCTCCCAGCGGTTAAAGAAGCATTGGACGCTGAGATCGACGTCAGGATAAACAAACTCGAAAAAGCGATTCACAATATAGATGTCGTCCTGGAACTTGGTTGGGACATCGTTGAAGATGTGGAAGAAATCGAATACAACAATTACGTGTATGACTTTGTGGTGCCTGAGGGGCACTGCTTTGTGGGCGGGTACCAGCCGACGCTTTTCCACAACACCCAGCTTGCCCACCAGCTCTGCGTAAACGTTCAGCTTCCCACCGAACAAAAGGGATTGAATGCTAAAGCCATCTATGTCGACACAGAAAACACATTCAGACCGGAGCGGATTCGCGACATGGCGGTGGGCCTAGCATTGGATCCCGTAAAAACCCTGCGGAACATTTACTACATAAGATCGTACAACACGGACCAGCAGCTTTTGATAGGTGAAAAGGCGGAGGAGATAATTGAGAAGGAGGGTGTGCGGCTCCTAGTTGTGGACTCCCTCACCTCGCATTTCAGGGCCGAATACGTGGGGAGGGGAATGCTGGCCGACCGTCAGCAGAAACTCAATCGCCATCTGATGGACCTGCACAGGCTGGCAGATCTGCACGACTTGGCTGTCCTCGTGACCAACCAGGTTCAGGCCAGGCCGGACGTGTTTTTCGGCGACCCCACGAGACCCATCGGGGGACATGTGGTCGCCCATTCTGCCACCACCCGTGTGTATCTCCGCAAGTCCAAACCGCCGAAGAGGATAGCACGCATATTTGACAGTCCAAATCTCCCAGAAGGAGAGGCGGTATTCACCATTACAGAACAGGGAATAAGAGACTGAGGTCGGCACCTTTGATTCGGATCATCGCTATTGACATCGACGGTACCGTGACGTTCGAGGATAGAAAGCTCGACCTGACCGCGGTTGAGGCCATACGAAAAGCTGAAAAATTTGGGATCCAGGTCTCCCTCGCAACGGGGAACGTGCTGACGTTTGCCGAGGCTGCTGCGATAATGATCGGGACTTCCGGGCCCCTAATAGCAGAAGATGGTGGCGTGGTGTTTGACCGGAGAACCGGGAAGACATATGTGCTCGGTGACCGCGCGGAAGCCGACCGAGGGCTAGCGGCACTTGAGCGTGCTTTCGGTCCGCTAAGGCAGACGAGAAGCTCGGCCGCTCGGCTCACGGGCATCACCCTGGAACGCGAAATTTCCATTGACCGGATCAGAGAGGTTTTGCATAAGGAGGGGTTATCCTTGGCGGCGGTTGACTCCGGTTTCGCAATTCACATCCGCGATCCAAATGTGAATAAAGGGAACGCTCTACGCAAGATCTCAACCGTAGTGGGAGTACCGACAACCGAAATGGCTGCGATCGGGGACGGTCCGAATGATATGGAGATGTTGCAGGGAGCTGGAATCAGTTTCGCTGTGGCAAATTCCCCCGAGGAAGTAAAACGCATCTGTACTCACGTGACGAACTCCTCATATGGGAAAGGAACGGCCGAAGCGATAGAGCTTATCCTCAATAAGTATTGCTAAGGTTCACGAGCTTTTTCGCCAGTTTTTTCATTTCTTTTGCTGCTCTTGACCTCGGACTATAGG
>CAZMCI010000048.1:0-3398 GCA_964564905.1 Hadarchaeota archaeon (SeqCode)
CCTGCTGGCGAGTTCTATGAGTCTCTTCACACCCGCTTCGTCCAACTCCACAACCAGATCTAAATCATATGTCGCCCGGGGACAACCATAATAGTTTGCCGCCAATCCCCCAGTTATCATGTACGGAACTTCAGCGCGCTTGAGAACCCGTGTCACTCTCTTCGTGACCTCCTCGTAACTCATCTCGATTCACCCCAGAGGATTTCGTCGAGTTCGTCGAGCCTTCCCTCTTTTTTAAGAACCGTTATGAGAACTTTCAGCATGGCGTCAGATGTCTCGGCGCCCATCTCAGCCGTCCTCGCTCCGCTGAGTTTGCGGAGAGGCTCCACCTTCTCCCGGATCTCCTCGTAGTTTTTCTGCACGCCGATCCCTGAGTACCCCTCTCCTCGCTTTGTTTTTAGACCTGTCGCAGAAATCCGACCGGTTGCGAGTCCCCCGACAGAATTTCGCGCCCCATTATTTATCGTCCTGATGGACTTTTCCAGCGCGTGCCGTGATCTGGAACGCTATGAAGGAGCTAGGTCCTGGGACTGAGGGGGAACCTCCAGCAAAGGGAGGCTGGCGCCGACCGAGTGATAGCTCAAAATCAAGAGTTATCGAAGAAAACTTGCATTGGTCAAGATCTTTTTCACTTCGTTAAGAAATTTTTCTGCCCATTCAATCGCGTTTTTTGCGTCCGTTTCAGATACCGCACCGATCCTGTCGTATACCGCGGCATGTCTCTTCCTCCTCATCCTGTCGAACGCGATGACCACATCGCTGAAGTCTTTGCTCAGGGAGGCCTCGACGAACTTTACCACCGATATGTGTTGGGCGTCCCCGGATGGTCTGTAGCCGCGGGAAAACATCAACGCCCTCGCCGCCTGGAGCATGGAATTATACGCGATGGAGAAAGCCCAGTCGTGGTCGTCTTTTAGGATTTTTGTGGCCGTCCTCAAATCCCTCTCCGCAAGTTCGAATGAATCCTTGACCCTCCTTTTGTCCACGGGGAGACTTTTTATCAGGCCTTCCTTTTCCAACTCCTCAAATTTCATCCGGTTCACCTATCAGCTTGATTTTCTTTCCCCTCAACACCTCGTTCAGGAACGGATCCTTTTTCCTCACCCTCGATTTGAATTCTGCGGGGCTAAGCAACGTGTAGTTTATCTCTCTCGAAAGCCGTTCCTCCAGCTTTCTGATCACCGGTATCAACAGCTTTTCATCGACTTCTCCGACGATCATGAGGTCTATATCGCTTTTCAGCTGTTCCTTTCCTCTCGCAAATGAGCCGTAGACGAAGGCAAATTTTACCTCGCCGAGCCTCCCCAGATTTTCCTTTAAAACTTGGCCCAACCCCTCGCTCTTCAGAAACATGCGTTTTAACTCCTCGTAGATCGGCATTTTTTTATTCACAGCGTAATACTTCAGGTTCCCCTCTCTCTCGCTCTTCAGCAGGCCCACCGACTCCAGTTTCTGCAGTTCCCTTCGCACGGAGTTGATGTTTCCGCCGGTTTTCCTCGCGAGCTCCCTGACGTAGAATTTTCTGTCCGAGTTTAGAAGGAACAAAGCCAAAATCTTGGTCCTCGTTTTCGAGCCGATTATGGATTCAAGCATGAATACATAATGTATCCAATAGTATAAAAAAGTTACTCAAGAGGGATTTGGATTTGGTTCTGGTCGATCACGCACCTGAAGTTGTTTCGCCCCGCACCGTTCCATTTTTGGTAGCTTGTGAAGCAGCTTCTCCCCGAACTTACCACAAATCTTATAAATGCATTAAAGATTATAGGTTAAATGCAATTAACATAAAATAGATTATAGGTTATGTGAACATGGCAAAAATTAAAGACGCATTGTTGGACTCAAATCCGTGGTGGAGGGAAGAATTTGAGGTGGAATTCAAGGAAAGGGAAATCTACAGGCGACTTCAAAAGTTCCTGCCCCCGCCCCAGATAATAGCTCTCACGGGCCTGAGAAGAGTTGGAAAAACGACTTTGATGCTCAAAATCGGAGAGGACGCTGCACGAAGCGGATTGGACCCAAGAAATATAATATATTTTGCATTCGACGAGTTCAGGGAAGTGGAGATAAGAGAAGTGATGAAAGGGTACGAGGAGTTGATGGAGAGGGATCTCAGGGATGGAAAGTACCTGCTTCTGCTTGATGAAATACAAAAATTGAACGGCTGGGAAGATCAGTTAAAGAGGATTTACGACACGTTCGGAAAAAACGTCAAAATAGTGATTTCCGGGTCGGAATCCCTGTTCATAAGGAAAAAGTCGAGGGAAACGCTCGCGGGAAGGTTATTCGAATTCAAGGTCGAGCCCCTTTCGTTCGGGGAGTTCCTCACGTTCAGGGGCGTCGATTACAGACCGGTCGGACTCCATGAGAGGGAGCTGGCTAGGTCGTTCAATGAATTTCGTCTGACCATGGGTTTTCCGGAGCTGGTGGGTATCAAGGACAGGGACGTAATAAAGAAGTACATCAAGGAGAGCGTGGTGGAAAAGGTCGTCTACAGGGATTTACCGACGTTGTTTAGGGTCAGGGATATCTCCATAGTGGAGTCCCTGCTCAACATATTCATGGAGGAGCCGGGGCAGCTCGTGGAAATTTCGGAGCTGGCGAAAGAGCTGAAGATTTCAAGGCAAACGCTTTCGAACTATCTGACATACCTGGAGGAGGCCTTTCTCGTCAGAAAATTGTACAACTTTTCCAGAAGCAGGAGGAAGGTGGAACGAAAATTGAAAAAATACTACCCGGGGGTAATTTCCGCCGATCTTCTTTTCGGGAAGGATGATCTCTCCAGATCGAAGGTGTTCGAGTGGCTGGTCGTGAACCAACTTAAGGCGGAGTTTTTCTGGAGGGATCCCTACAGGAACGAGGTGGATGCCGTGCTGATGGGCAGAAAACCGGTGCCTGTCGAGATAAAGTTTGGGAAGCCGGACTTCAAGGGATTGCTCACCTTCATGAAAAAATTCGGCTCCACCGAGGGTTATGTGGTCTCCCTGGATGAGGAGTATAAACGGAAACTCGATGGGAAAACGATCTCGGTGATCCCCGCTTTCAAGTTTTTGTTGAGGTGAATGGATGGTAGCACGTCGGCAAACTCGTTTTGCTGAACTTAGTTACTGAACTCAGTTCCTTAACAAAATTTCTTACCCGCTTATTAGCCCTCCTTCCCGAGCTTTTTCGGTGCGAGCGTGCACGCGTGCCGTCATCCGGGGCACGTCAAAAAACCGGATGCGGGGGACTAACGGGGAGCCCCCGTCAAAGGGAGGCTGGTGCCGACCGATGATAGCCCGAGTGAAAAAATGAGGTGGATTGAAATGAGAAAGATGATAGGAATATTTGCGGCTTTGATGCTGGCGCTGGGCTTGTCCGGTGTGGCTTTTGCCCACTGGAGTGAGACTTTGTACATC
>CAZMCI010000048.1:3498-7167 GCA_964564905.1 Hadarchaeota archaeon (SeqCode)
GATACCGATGCGAAACCCAAAGTTGCTAGCGCTTCCGATGGTCGTGATGCTGGGCCTGCTTTCGACGGGCTTGGCGTACGCTCACTGGTCAGAGACGCTCTTCGTCAACGGACAAGTGGATACTGGAGAGCTCGATTGGCAGTTCACCAGTGCCATCATCATAGATACAACTGGACCTGATTATCATTGCCGTGATGGATTTGCAGGGCCCCCACCTGAGTACTGGATAGGGGACAAAGATGTGGGTTCCAGCTCCATAGAGGTTGACCCTACTGACCCACATATTGTTACAATAACACTGAACAACGTCTATCCATGTTATTTCACCATGGCCAGCGTTTACGCACAAAATACCGGCACAATCCCGTTGATTATTGACAGCGTCATAATTGACGGAACGGTGCTGAATGACTTTCCAACATACCCAGTTCAGCTGGATCTCAACGGTGACGGTTATGACGATATTGAGATCTGGTGGAAAGATGGCTTCGGAACCCAACTGGAGCCTGGTGACCCTTCACCAGAGATGAGCTTCTGGATACATGTGCTCCAGCCAGCACCTCAAGGTACAGAGTTGAACTTCACCATCGAAATAGTCGCAGTACAGTGGAACGGGTACGTACCACCGTAGTTATCCAAACATGAACGCCAAACAACCAACAGCAAGGGGGAAAACGCCCCGAGATCCCCCTTCCTTTTGTATTTTGTTTAAGAAAAAGGTCGAAAAGTCGGAAAAAATAAGGTCGGAATGATCATGCAGAACGGGCAGAATGGAGTGAGGAAGCAGACGGCGCTTCTCATCCTAGCGATAGCCCTAGCCAATTTCCTAGTCTTGAATCTCATAAGACCTGGAGGGGTGATGGCGTACATCCTCCCGATCGCCAGCTGGTCTTTTCTGGCAGCGGTGGTATTGAAAGCGGTCGGATTCAGCAGGATTAGATCCTGGTTCGATAAACGTGTCTCAATAGTCGCACTGATGGTGGCCGGATGTTACATTGTGATCCTCATGGACATAGGTTTGTTCGTCGGCTTCGGGAACAGCCCGTACTCTTTCGCACCACTGATGATTGCGATCAACATAGGTCTGGTCGCAGCAACACTTTTGGGCACGGAACTCTCAAGGGCGGCCATCGTTAAGAGCTTTGGCAAGAAAAGCCCGTTTCTGGCGATCGCTTTGGTTTCCCTCCTGTACACGTTTTTCGGCGTGTCCACAGCCAAGCTCATGAGCCTCGGAGGCCCGCTGGAATTCACAAAGTTCCTGGGGGTTGGGCTTCTCCCCCTGATAGCCGAAAACATCCTCGCCACCTATCTCGCCCTCATAGGCGGACCGGTTGCGTCCCTCTCGTACAGGGCCCCCATGATGGCGTTCTGGTGGTTCTGTCCGATACTCCCAAATCTCCCGTGGGGGGTCGAATCCTTAGTTGGGGTCATGACCCCTGCGGTGGCATTCTTCGTGATAAATGAGTTCATTCCATCACTGACCTTCAGAAGGGCAGGCCTGCCTGTTGAGCGCAGGGGATTCGGCAGGCCCAGGCGGTCCTCGGCAAAGACCTGGATGCTCGTGTCCATAGCCTGTGTTGCAGTGGTGTGGGCCACCACAGGGGTGCTTGGGGTTCGGGCCAGCACCGTGATAAGCGGAAGCATGGCGCCCGCCTTGGAAGTGGGCGATATGGCGATCGTGTACGAGGCGTCTCCGGACTCTATCGCCGAGGGAGACATAATTCAGTTCTGGGATGGCCGGGAGATGGTGATCCACCGGGTCATCGAGGTGAACGATGGAGGAGGAACCACGCTCTTCGTGACCAAGGGAGACGCCAACTCCACGCCAGACCCGGATCCAGTTCAGCCGAGCCAGGTGGTGGGCAAGGTTGCGTTCGTCATCCCCAAGATAGGCTGGCTGGCGATAGGCACGAAAACCCTTCTAGCCGGGACCTGGTCCTTCGTGACGGCCAATGCAGGTCTGCTGGCCGCGGTTTTCGTGGTGGGCGCGGGCGCCTACTGTATGATCAGGATCAACAGGAGCAGGTCGTTCAGGAGGTGGGCTAGGAAGGGATTCGCCGGTCAGAAGATGGTGGCTTCTCTCGGCGCGGTGATATTTTTCACGGCTCTGAGCGGGGTCGTCTACTCACACTGGAGTGAGAGCCTTTACATAAGTGGCACCGTAAATACAGGTCACTGGGAACCACAGATCGAAAATCTCAGACCAATCGATGACAGTTTCGTGGTCAGATGTTCACATAGGAACTTCGGTGGTTTTCCATACCTGGTCGTGTTTAACATGTGCGATACATACAGGGCCTACAGCTTTCTGAAGTTCGATCTTTCCACGTTGCCAGACGACGCCAACATCCTCTCAGCTGAGCTGTACTTGTACGGTGCCGGCTGTGGGTGGCGCTGTTTTGGTGGCGCGAACATTACTGCACAATTCGTGGAGGACGACACCTGGGACGAGGACACGATAACGTGGTACAACAAGCCAGATGCTGGAAAAAAACTGGATTCCCAGCGAGTTCGGGGGCTCCGCTGGTACAGGTGGGATGTCACCTCTATAGTCCGACAAGAATTTGAGGGAGACAAGAAGCTATCCCTCAGGCTCTGCGCGAACAAGAACCAGGCCGCGATTTTCTGTTCGGAAGAGTGCAGGTGGTGGCCGAGATTCAGGCCCTATCTCAGGATTACCCATAACCCGTATGTGCCCCTGTCTCCCGGTGAAAGTCAGGACGACAGCGGGTTCTCGGTGGTTCTAAATCCGGAGGCGGGGAGCGAACCACAGCTTGAGAATCAGCTTGAAGAGATAATGATGCACCTACAACAGGGAGATGTCGATACCTTCTTGGCCACGCTTGGAGGATGACGGTCGTGATGAAATTCGCGAAGATGAAAAAAATGCTCGTGCGCGGGATCTGCATTGATTGCATGATAATTGGATCTGATCCTGATACCAGGTTATCGAGTCCTCCATCCGTGAGAAGACTATTTGCGTTCGACCTTTGTCCCTGAGGTACAGGTGGGGTCATGGGGCGAAAATCTTTTTCAGATGTGAATCGAGTGGGGGAGTTTCTCGGCTTTTTCTAGCACGGCAGATAGAGGAGTGTCTCAGAATGGGGTGGATCTTTCGCAGAAGAAAATCCGAAAAACCTACAAAGCCTGAGCACACCTTTGGGGTGATAGGGAGGATAGCAGATGGTGTTCTGTATGTGCTGAAGGATGGCCGCCCGCACGATGTCCTTGAGATATCCGAAGAGCTCTCGATACCGGCCGACCGCGTGGACGACATCCTAGATTTTTTGTCGATGCTGGGGCTGGTCAAGAAGTACGCACAGATAACAAAGTCTGGTCGTGATTTTATGGAGTTGCCGGAGGAGTGATTTCTCCGTTCCTTCCAAGCCACGTGATGGGGATGGCTTTTTGGCTCCACCCATAAAAGATAGCTCAGGACGAGTTCACAAGTTTTCTCAGTTTGAAATATGTATTGAGGAAATCTATCCCCTTGCTCGTGGTCTTTACCTTCATTGGGGAATTTTTGGACATGCTCACAAAACCGTTTTTGGAAAGCATCGATAGGTACTTGTCCACGATGTTGAAGTTCAGATTTGTTCGGTATACCAAGGCTGTTTTTCCTATCCCCTCCGAAGCGGCTTGAAGGATCTCACTTATAATATCGATCCT
>CAZMCI010000049.1:0-6789 GCA_964564905.1 Hadarchaeota archaeon (SeqCode)
GCTCCTTTCTCGCCCCGGTCACACCGAGAAGGCTCACCAGATAGACAAAACCTCTGGCTGAGTTCAGAATTTTTTTCATGCGTTCTTCGGTTGTGGTGGGGGCCACGAGAAAGATGACATCGACACCGTTTTCGTCCGCTTTTTCCATCACCTCGTCTGCCTCCTCTACTGGAAGGTCCGGAATTATCACACCATCTATCCCGCTCTTTCTGCAGTCCTCCATGAAGCGGTTTATACCCCGTTTTAGAACCAAGTTGAAGTACGTGAGGCAGATGAGCGGTACCTTCACGATTTTTCTGATCTTTCGCACGGTTTCAAAGTAGATGTCGGGATTCATGCCCGCTTTGAGGGCACGTTCCGATGCGGCCTGGATGGTTGGTCCGTCCGCGATGGGATCCGAAAAGCACAGTCCCAACTCTATCATATCGGCTCCCCCCTCCTCCAGCGCTCTGGCGATCTTGGGCGTGGCCTCTATCTCCGGATCTCCGGCGGTCACGAAAGCTATCAGCGCGCCCTCTCCTCTCCCGAGAAGTTCCTCGAACTTTGTAGCGATCCGGCTCACAGTTTAACCCCCATGCTCCTCGCCGCGACTTCCACGTCTTTGTCTCCGCGCCCGGAGAGGTTTACCACGATGAGCTTACCTCTGAATTTTCGAGGTAACTTTTTGAGGTAGGCAATGGCGTGCGCTGATTCGAGCGCTGGGAGGATCCCCTCGGTCTCGGAGAGCAGTTTGAACGTTTCCATGGCTTCCTCGTCGGTCACGGTGTCGTAATGCACGCGTCCGCGAAGTTTCATCAGCGCGTGTTCGGGACCCACTCCTGGATAGTCAAGCCCCGCGGAGATGCTGTGGGTCGTTAGTATCTGTCCATACTTATCTTGCATCACGTAGGTGCGAGTTCCGTGGAGGACACCCTCGGTTCCAGCGCAGAGCGGTGCGGCGTGTCTGCCAGTTTTGAGTCCTTCGCCTCCGGCCTCGATGCCGAATAACTCCACGGGGTCATCGAGGAAATCGTAGAAGATCCCGATGGCGTTGCTTCCTCCTCCCACGCAGGCGAGAATTGCGTCGGGCAGGCGGTTTTCCGCCTTCAGGATCTGTTTTTTGGTTTCCTTCCCGATCACTCTTTGAAAGTCCCGGACCATCATCGGATACGGGTGGGGTCCGACCACGGAGCCAAGCAAGTAATGGGTGGTCTGGACGTTTGTGGTCCAGTCCCGCAGGGCCTCGTTTATGGCGTCCTTCAGGGTGCGGGAGCCACTCCTCACCGGGATCACATTGGCTCCCAGCAGTCGCATTCGAAACACGTTTAGCTTTTGCCGTTCCATGTCCACGGTGCCCATGTAGATATCGCATTTCAGGCCGAGCATTGCGGCGGCGGTGGCGGTGGCAACCCCGTGCTGTCCCGCTCCGGTCTCCGCGATTATACGTGTTTTGCCCATGTGTTTCGCCAGGAGGGCCTGTCCTAATGTATTGTTAATTTTATGTGCGCCTCCGAGCAACAAATCTTCTCTTTTCAGATACACTTTAGCTCCAACCTGAGCGCTAAGTCGTTTAGCATAGTAAAGGGGGGTTGGTCTTCCTGCATAATCTCTTAATAGTTTTTGAAGTTCTATCTGGAATTTTCTGTTTTTACAAATTTTTACATAAGACCGCTCAAGTTCTTCAAGCGCCGGCATGAGGGTCTCAGGAACAAACTTCCCCCCATACTTTTCAAAGTAACCTCGATTGTTAGGATACTTGTCTATCCAACTCATTCTCATCACTCCTAACCATATCCCTTTTCTCGGAAAAAGATGTGGTTTTTATTTTGTAATCTTGTGAGGGACTGCTTACCTCGTTTTCTGGAGATTTGAAACTCTCTTGCGACATCTTCAACAGTGAAAGTTCTACCAGTAAACTCTCCGGTAATATCGTCCATACAAAGCGAAGCTCTTATGTCATCTCTAGCAAGCAAAACTTTCGTTTTTTTCTCTCCCATTATTGGAAGTTTCCCGTCAGGCATTTGGGGGAAGCTTATTTTTAAGGGAGAAATTTGTGTTGCGAATAGTTCGCCCTCTGGCACGGCTAAAATTTCATTTATCAACATTTCTCCTCCTTCGCTGCTTCAATAAATTCGCGCATTAGCTTCGCGTCTTTCTTTCCAAGACTCGATTCCACGCCGGTAGCGACATCGACTCCATACGGCCGCACCATTTTTATCGCACGTTTGACATTGGACGGGTTGAGGCCACCGGCGAGAAAAACGGGTTTGTCTACCGCGTTACGGATTTCGGCGCTTAAGCTCCACTCGTGGGTCAGACCCGTGCCGCCCCCGTGGGGTCCTTTCGTGTCCACTAGAACAAAATCGACCACCTTTGCCACCTCGATGGCCCGCTCAATGATTTCGCGAGGATGCTCAATTTTTCTAGGAACTGAAGCGACTCCAATGAGTTTTGCTTCGAGCCTATCCTTGATATCACGGAGTTCATCTGCCGGGAAAGTTAAGTGGAGTTGAAGGTAATCGGGTTTCAGCTTTTGAGCAATTTCTTCCACATCTTCAGGGCCTTTCGGCATAAACACAGCGACCTTAGCTACTTCCCCGCCAGCGGCGTTCAAAATTTCTCTTGCACGATCCACTGGCACATACCGGGGTGATCCGGGAACAAGAATGGTCCCGACCATATCAGTACCCAGCTCGCAGGCCATTTTGACATCCTCGGTGCGTGTAAACCCACATATCTTGACCTTGACCATCGTTATCACCTCGCGTTCACCAGTGATTTCACTTTCTGTTCGATATCGTCGGCCCGCATCAGCGCGGTGCCGACCAATACCGCGTCGGCCCCGGAGTCTAGCATCCTCCTAACATCTTCAGGGGTGTTTATGCCGCTCTCGCTTACGAGCGTCGTATCATCCGGGATCAGTGGTGCGAGTTTGGCGGTGCGGTTGAGGTTCACCCTGAGCGTCTCTAAATCCCTGTTGTTCACGCCCACAAGTTTTGCCCCTGCGGAGACAGCCAGCTCAACTTCTTCTTCGCTCGTCACCTCGACTAGGCTTTCCATTCCCAGTTCCTCCACCAATCGCATGAACTTCCTCAGTTCTCCGCCCAGGACTTTGACTATCAGCAACACCACATCCGCTCCCAGTTCAGCTGCTTCGTAAACTTGGTATTCGTCGACCACGAAATCCTTGCACAGGAGGGGAACTTCCGTAATCTTTCTAACCTCGCGCAGGAAATTTGGGTCACCCTTGAAGTACTTCGGTTCTGTGAGCACGGAAAGGGATATGGCTCCTCCGCGTAGCATCGCCCGCGCTACCTCCAGCACGTCAGCACCTAACCTGATATCTCCAGCTGAAGGCGAAGCACGTTTTATCTCAGCAATAACTGGGACTCCTGAAGCGCGTTCGATCGCATCAATTAAACTCCGCTTTCGGGTCCTGGTTATTCGCATCCGCTCCACCGGCTTCCGGCCGGCTCTCAAACGCACCCCGGTTTGCACATCCTCAAGTATCCTGGCCAGGACGCTCAAAGGCTCGCCTCCCAACTTTTCAGCTTCTTCGGGTCACCGTTAGTTGCTTCGACCAATTGAACTACTTTTTCGTATGCGCGTCCGGAGTCCAGAGAGCGGTTGGCCGCGGATATCCCCTCCCCGATATTTTTCGCTTTTTCACCCACCACGATCGCTGCCGCGGCGTTTAATACCACGATATCTCGTTTCGCCCCTTGTTCGCCGCGCAGGACCCTCAGCATCATCCGCACGTTTTCGTCTAGATCCCTCCCCGCTATGGCTTCGGGGTTCGCCCGCCTGATACCGAAATCCTCCGGCGCGATCGTGTAGGTTTTGACCACGTCATCTTTCAGCTCCGAAATCCGCGTTTCCCCCAAGGTTGAGATTTCGTCCAGCCCATCCAGCCCGTGGACCACCATCGCGCGTTTGCATCCGAGTTTTTTCAGCACGTGGGCGAGTTTCTCGGTCAGCGCGAGGTCGTAGACCCCGATCACCTGTGCGCGTACTCCGGCAGGGTTTGTCAGAGGACCCAGAAGGTTGAAGACCGTACGTATGCCCATTTCCCTGCGCGGCCCTATCGCATGCTTCATCGCCCCGTGAAACCGAGGAGCGAACATGAATCCTATTCCTATTTCCTCGATGCAACGTTGGACATCTTCGGGGGGCAGGTCGATTCGCACACCTAGTGCCTCGATGACATCGGCGCTTCCGGCTTTGCTCGTCACGGACCGGTTACCATGTTTTGCGATGGGGACTCCAGCCCCCGCGGCGACGAACATGGCAGCGGTGCTGACGTTGAAAGTTTTTATTCGGTCACCGCCAGTGCCGCAGGTGTCCACCAGTGTGCCCTCGACTTTCGGGTTTATCCTCGCGGCGAATTCACGCATGACCCTCGCAAAGGCCGTTATCTCCTCGACCGTCTCGCCCTTCATGCGGAGCGCTGTCAGAAAGGAACTTATCTGTGCGGGGGTGGCTCCGCCGGACATGATACACTTCATCGCTTCTTCCGCTTCGCTTCCGGCGAGGTCCCTCCGTTCCACCAGATTTTTGATCGCGTCCTGAACCGGGTTCATCCTGGCACCTCCGTCTCAAGGAAATTTTTCAGGATGAGTTTTCCGTGGGGGGTGAGGATGGATTCGGGATGAAACTGCACTCCGAAGATCGGGTACTCCCTGTGCCTGAGGCCCATTATCTCCTCGTCGGCGTCCGCTGTAACAGCAGTGACCCGCAGACAGCCGGGTAAGGTGGCCTTATCCACGGCCAGCGAGTGGTAGCGGGTAGCCTCGAACGGATTCGGCACTCCCCTGAACAGTTCGCTTTCGTCGTGTTTGATCTTCGAGACCTTCCCATGCATGAGCCGCTTCGCCGGCACTATCCGCCCCCCGAAAGCATAGCCAATAGCTTGATGTCCCAGACAGACTCCTAGAATCGGGACTGTGCTGCCCAATTTTCTTATGATTTCGACCGAGACCCCCGCATGTTCCGGTGTCTTGGGGCCTGGCGAGATCACTATTCGGTCGGGTTCTGCGCGCTTGATCTCTTGCAGCGAGGCGCGGTTGGTAAATACCACGGGATCCGCTCCCAGCTCACCTATGTACTGAACGAGGTTGTACACGAACGAGTCCACATTATCGACCACGACGACGCGCATCTATACACCTGCCGCACTGAGTAATGCCCGCGCCTTATTCTCCGTTTCGTAGTGCTCCATCTCCGGCACCGAATCCGCGACGATCCCAGCCCCGACCTGCACAAAGCCCCTCCCGCCCTGCGCCACCAGGGTGCGGATGGTGATCGCCAGGTCGACATCGCCGGTATAGCTCAGCGATCCTATCGCGCCGGCATAGATGCCACGGCGGGTTGGTTCCAGCTCCTCTATGATCTCCATTGCCCTGACCTTTGGCGCTCCGGTGACGGTTCCGGCCGGGAACGTCGCGCGTATGGCGTCGAACAGGTCCTTATCCTCCCGCATCTTTCCGGCGACATTTGTGACCAGGTGCTGGACGTGACTGTATTTTTCCACCTTCATGAACTCCGTGACCCTCACCGAGCCGAATTCCGATACCCGTCCGAGGTCATTTCGTCCCAGGTCCACCAGCATCACGTGCTCCGCCCGTTCCTTCTCGTCCGCCAGCAGTTCCCGCTCCATTGTCGCGTTGTCGGCCTTGCTCCTCCCGAACCGCCTCGTCCCGGCTATCGGGCGGGTCACGACCGTTCTTTTTTCCACCCTGACCAGGATCTCGGGGCTGGAGCCAACGATTTTCCGTTCTGGGAGGTCGAGGAAGAACATGTACGGGGACGGGTTGATCCTCCTCAGGTTCAGGTAAAATTCTCCGAGGGGCGGCGCCGGGCTCAATTCGACCCTTCTGGAGAGGACGGTCTGGATTACGTCTCCGGCGCGGATGTATTCCTTTATCCGCTCCACCCGGCGTTCGAATTCCTCTTTCCCGATATTCGCTCGGATGTCGGGCCTGCTTCTGCGGGTCGACCGTGGGCTCACCTCGCCAAGCCTGGCCAGTTTTTTTAGGTTCGACCTCGCCCTTCCGTAGGCTTCCTTCACGTCGCTGCCGTCGAGCAGCAGCATCAGGGAACAATAGTGGATCCTGCGGGCGACGTGGTCAAAGATCATCATTTGCTCCGGGAGCATGAATTCGAGTTCCGGGTGTTTCAGGTCATCCGCGGCGTGAAATCCCAGGTCCAAGGATGATCTGATGTAGTCATAGCCGATGTAACCGACCACCCCCAGCATGTACCTTGGCACGCCCTTCGGCACGCTCATCTCATCAAAGAGCATGGCCTTTCGGAGAGAGTCCAAGGGGTCCGCCCCTCCGGTGACGTTTCCCGCCTTTTCCGTGGAGAGCTCCAGGAGATCCCGCCTTCCGCCGAGATGGCATTTGCCTCCCGCGATTCTGACGTGTAGGAGAGGATCGGCACCCATCACCGAATATCTGGCCGTCTCTCCGGGTTTTTCCGCCGACTCCAGCAGGTACGATGGCGTTTTCCCGTTTCTCAGCCCGAGGTAGATCTTTGCCGGGTCGGTGCGTCCTCCGGTGGTCGAGATCACCGGAATCAGGCACGGCCTGTCCAGCTCCTCCGCCATTTCCTTTACCTCTCGAAGATCTGTCGCCAGCTTCTTCACCCCTGCGCTTCTCCCCTTTATGATTTTGTTCTATTTAAGACTTTAGTGCACATTTTTGTACATTTTGCTCCTTTATAAAGGAGTTTCCCGCAAACGGTCCGTGGAAACGAGGAGGAGTGCCGTGCCTAAGATAACAATCCCCGGTGCGCTGGTGCGCATCGACC
>CAZMCI010000050.1:0-6653 GCA_964564905.1 Hadarchaeota archaeon (SeqCode)
CGCCTGCTGCGCCCCGTAGGGCCTGGGGCCTTGTCTCAGTCCCCATCTCCGGGCTCCGACTCCCATCGCCCGTACCCGTTATAGGTTTGGTGGTCCGTTACACCACCAACAGCCTGATAGGCCGCAGTCCCATCCTCGGGCCCCGGAGGATTTCGGCGAGAGGGCATTCCAGCGTCCCTCGCCTATCGGGGATTGTCCTCAGTTTCCCGAGGTTATCCCCGTCCCGAGGGTAGGTTGACTACGTGTTACTGAGCCGTGTGCGGGGCCATTCCTTTCGGAACGCCCACCACTCGCATGGCTTAGCCGAACCCCAATAGCAGTGGCCTCCGGCAGAATCAACCGGAGTTATGGACGGTCGCAGAGACTAGAAATTGGCTTGGGTACCGGACCTATCTCGGACCCGAGCTCTCCAGTAACCTGGTTTGTTCAGGTCCACATTTTTGAATCCACACCAAGAGGACGATTTCTCATCGCGGGGCCATGCGCGCTGGGCCCCAGAGCTCCAATCGACGCCGTTCACACCGCGGTGTGGACCATTATATTGTGTGATGGCTCTCCTACTTAAGATTTACTAAATATCCCGAAAAATCGTCCGGATTTGACTCAGGATGTGTCTCAGTCCAAAAAAAATCTAGCCAGCAAGACAGCACTGAAAATAACCAGCGGATCTCAGCCCCTTTCCGGGACAGAAGGGGACTTTAAAGTTAAATGGCGCAAATCAAGATAAATCTCGGGGCCATCCACATGAGATGGAGCCTGCAGGGCACCGTAATGCAGATGCTAAACGTCGAACTCCAAAGAGGAGAAACGGTAGTATCGGAATCCGGAAAAATGGCGTACATGAGCGACAACGTGGAGCTGCGCACAAGAGCTCTCGGGGGGTTCTGGAAGGGGATGAAACGCATGTTCGCACACGAATCATTCTTCATGACCGAGTTCACGGCCAAGGGGGGAACAGGTCTCGTGGGCTTCGCATCCGAATTTCCCGGAAAGATCATCCCGGTAAAACTGGGCAATGAGGAACTGATGTGCCAGAAGGATGCGTTTCTGTGTTCGGAAACCAGCGTCGAGATAGACGCATCGTTCGTCAAACGCTTGGGTGCAGGATTGCTGGGGGGAGAGGGGCTAATTATGCTCAGAGTAAAGGGACCCGGCCAAGCTTTCCTCAACGTCGGCGGAGAGGTCACAAAGCTGGAGCTGAAACGCGGGCAGAAGGTAAGAGTAGACACCACATGCTTGGCGATGTTCGACTCAAGCATGGATTACTCCGTTGAGCGCGTGAAAGGAGTGAGAAACATCATATGGGGTGGAGAGGGTCTGTTCCTAGCAACCATCACCGGCCCAGGCAGGGTCTGGATCCAGAGCATGCCCCTCGCGGAGCTCGCGGGAAAACTGGCACAGTACATGCCCTCCGCCAAGGGCTCGAAGGTAGCAGTAGGAGTCGGAGCAGCTGCCGGAGCTGTGGGTGTGATAAAGGCCTTGAGCAGGTTCAGGCGCTGACGATGCCATCAGCCAAGTTCATCCTGAAACTTGGAGGGGCCTTCCTCGTAGGTACGGTGACGATAATTATCGCCGCACTGATGTTCGTGCTCATCTTACCCCACATTCTCCCAATTCTGGAATCCGTGGCCACCGGAGCTCTCCTGGTGCTGCTCGGGATTCTCGTTTTTATCGCCCTCTGGGCGGCCATTTACCTCCTAGCGAGTTTGGGGGTGGCGATATACTACGCCCTCAAACACCCTATGAAAGTAAGTGAGGCACCAAAACGTTATAGCCTCTCTCAGGCTTCTGAGGCCGGAAGGAGAAGAAAAGGCAGGGGCAGACCGCGACGAAGCTGATATCAGAAGCAATAGTTTCACGTTTTTGTCCCCGATCAACCGTGCTCTAAAACAGCTCCGATGAGTTGGGTCGAGCGCGGGTTCCGGAACAAACTGCAACCCCAATTTTCCATCGAAAGGACTAAAAGGCAACTGGCATAGTAAATGCCGAGGTGAGCTCGTGAAAAGACTGTCGGAACTTAACGGAATGAGAATATACAGCGACAAGGCCCGGTATGTGGGCGCCGTCGAGGACACCCTTTTGGACGACAAGGAGGGTCTCGTCATCGGACTGGTTTTTGGACGCAGAGGAGGCAAATCACTGACGGTTCCCTACAACAGCATCATGGCCATCGGAGACATAGTGCTTGTCTACAGCAAGCGGACGGAGGCAGGCACGCCAGCATGATCGAATCGTTTAACGGAAAAAAACCCCGCATACACAAAACCGCTTTCGTGCACCCCTCCGCCGTGATCATCGGAGATGTGGTGATAGGAGAGCGCTCGAGCGTGTGGCCCGGAGCGGTCATCCGCGGGGACTTTGGCAGGATCCGGATCGGACGGTACACCTGCATTCAGGATAACGCGGTCGTGCACGTTGGGGATTTCTACGACAAAAAAAAGCCTGAGTATTACCCCGTGAGGATAGGCAACCACGTTATCGTGGGGCACCACGCGCTCGTTCATGGATGCGCTATCGAGGACCAGTGCGTGGTCGGTGGTGGAGCCACGGTCTTCAACGGTGCGAGGATCAGAAAAGGGGCTCTCGTCGGGCTGGGTTCTGTGGTGCTGCGAGATGTTGAGGTGCCGCCCAAGACCATCGTGGTCGGGATACCGGCAAGACCCCTCAGAAAACTCAGCGATGAGGAATTCGAACACAACAAGGCACAAGCCAGGCACTATGCCGAACTCGCCAGAGCGTACCTTCGCTCACGGTAAAGGCACTAGGGTTACCTCCAGTCTATCATATGTTGGGTATTCCTCCACCAATGCGAATTTTAATCCTGGCTCAAGTTTTGCCAGCTGTTCAGCGGCGGCCCAATGGATCTCTATTCTGCGTTTTTGGCGATCTACCGAGATCAATTCTGAAGGAATTCCGTGCCTGCGTACTAGCCGTCTGCGGACAGGGGTGAGCTCTTCCGGAGAAAGGCCGAGGATCACCCCCTTGAACAGAAGCCCATCCTCGGTAATGACCTCGTGGGGTCTCCGGACGTTTCTGGCCCTGCGTTTCAACCGATTGCGGAGCTGAACAGAATCCTTGAGCGCGCTTGGACAGTAGTGGACGTTCAGCCCCGTGTTCGCGGCCGCCCATCCTAGAACCCTCATCGCGGTTTCCTCGCTTCCCTTCACAGCCATGGACTCGTCGGATTTCACCTCGAAACCGCGCGCCTTGAGCTGAAGCAAATTCGTATCGGAAAACTCCAGCTCATTCAGGTTGACGAAGTTACAGCCGGCACGATCCAATTCTTTCAGGAACAGGACGGTCTTGGTGTGCTCACCGGGGATCGCCGGGATCTCCACACCGGTGCAAAGCCCAACGCTCAGAGCGCGTTTTACCATTCCTACGGACCACGTGTGAAACCGTATCTCATCAAGTCCAACCTTTTTCAGCCTGCGCAACTGTTCCAACGAAAGCTCCCCGCCGCAATACATGTGGATGTGATGTCTCTCCCCGAACCTCCGTTTGAGTACCCTGATATATCGTAAAGCACGTCCGAAACGAAGAGAGGGATCACCGCCCGTTATGCCCGTTCCTTCAGCGTCCATGAGCCTAGCTTCCTCCAGGATATCCCTAACAGACCTCACCGGACGCTCGTTCGCATATACCACGTCATGACCTTTTCTCTTCTCGGATACGGGACAGTAGTAGCAATCCCGCCCGCACAAACCCGTGAGAAACAAAACGAGTTTTGCCCCTCGGATGCAGAGTTCGCAGCCGCGCGGCATTCTGCCCAGCACCCAGGAGTTCGCCCGTGTCCTGAGCACCTTTCGGCGGCGGCTTCCTTCACCGGGTCTCATGCGCCCAGTACTCCCCACTTGTGGTGATCTCCTTTTTCCAGATCGGAACCTCGGTTTTCACCTTATCCATGATGTCGGAAAGGGCCCTGAAGACATCGCTCCGGTTTTTTCCGGAAACCAAGACGTAAACGACATCCTCTCCTGGACTGAGCCGGTCGACCACGTGGTGGATCATCACCTGATCTATGTTGGGCCTCGACCCGACCCCGCCGGCAATCTTCCCAAGTTTTTCTCCGGCTTCCTCCGCGGACTCGCATGAGAGGAATTTTACCTCCTCACCCTTTCGAGATTTGCCCCTCACCACCCCGATGAAGCAACCGATGGCCCCCACTTCTTTTCCGGATGTCTCCCTCAATCGCCTCAACAAATCCTGGAGATTTACCTCGCCTTTTCTGTGAATTCCCACCTCAGACACGGGGATGCACCTGCAAAAGTTCCCCTCCGGACCTAAAAATTTGCAGCGTCAATCTTTTTATGTAGGTACCTAAAGGTAAGGTGGAGCTGATTTGATGGCAAACGTGAAGACTCAGATTCAGAACATAGTCCTCTCCGTGACGTACGAGGGGGTCGAGTTCAACCTGGAGCGTCTGGCAAAGTCCCTAGACGGGGCGCGTTACGATCCGGAGGTCTTTCCGGGTATCGCCTATAAATCCACGGATCCGCCAGCCTCTTTCCTGATCTTTGCCTCGGGAAAAATGAACTGCGTGGGCGCAAAAAGCATGAACGATGCGAAACTGGCCATCAAGAGACTGACAAACAAGCTCAAAAAGAGTGGAATAAAGATAAGGTCCGAACCAAAGGTTCAGGTCCAGAACATAGTCGCTTCCTTCGATTTCGGGAGAGAGTTCGACCTGGAACGGATAGCCCGGAGCTTTGAAAACACGGAGTACGAACCGGAGGTGTTCCCTGGACTCGTGTTCAGGCTCGAGGAGCCGAAAACTGTCGTGCTGCTCTTCGTCTCGGGCAAAGGCGTGTGTGCCGGAGCCAAGAGCATGGCTGACATCAAAAGGGCGGCCCTCGCGATAACCAAGTTGCTGAAGCGTCGCTGAGGACTGCGATCCGGAATTTGCGACATCTCCTCCCCGAGTTTGCAGGAGGACTTCCGACAAAGTTAACTTGAAGCACGGCAAAAACTGCTCGATGCCATGTCCAAGGCCGTCATTGTCCGTTACGGCGAGCTGGCCCTGAAAAGCTGGCCCGTGCGGAGGCGCTTCGAGCAGCGCCTGATATCCGCAATAAAGCTCGTGCTGAAGGGATACGAGTATTCCCTCAGAACGGAGCGAGGGAGGATATTCGTTGACACGGAGTCCCCGGTGAGGGTGGCAAAACGTCTGTCTATGGTTCCAGGAGTGGTCTCAGCCAGCCCTGCCATAAGGATCCCGGCGGAGATCGAGAGGATAAGCACGGCGGCTGTGAAGATAGCAAAAAGGGCCCTGGATCGGAGCATGAGTTTCGCCGTAAGGACCTCAAGAGTGGGAAAACAAGATTTTACCAGCATGGACGTGAACGTGAAGGTCGGTTCGGACATCTTATCCGCCATCAAGGGTGTTCGCGTTGACTTGGAATCGCCCGATCTCCAGATCTTCGTGGAACTCCGAGGAGATGATGCATACCTGTTCACGAAGCTCGTGGATGGGGTCGGAGGCCTTCCTCCGGGCACTCAGGGCCGGGCCGCCGCGGTTTTCTCCGGAAACCGTAACGATGTCCTGGCCGCGTATTTGATGATGAAGAGGGGAACCGTCATCTTTCCAGTTTATCCGAATTTCGCATCCACTCATTTTCCCAGGGGTCTGATCAACTCCGCACGAAAGTTGGCGACCCTCGATCCGAAACTGGAGCTTCACATGATCCCGCTCAAGAAGGTGCTGGACTCAGTGAGGAGGATGTCCACCAGGGGATACGCGTACTGGATCTGCAGGAGAAGCGTGCTCAAGGCTGTCGACGCCGTGGGCGAACAGCTCAAAGCGGATGCGGTAGTCGTGGGGGATGACAAAACGCAGATCTCATCCCAGAAGCTCATCAATCTTCCCGTCCTGGACGAATCCTGCAGCAGACCTGTTTTGAGACCGCTCGCCGGATTGGGGGAAAACGAAATCGGAAAACTGAGGCCCAGAATTAAACTCCCAAAAGGAAGCAGCGCGACATGTCGATTCCCACCCTCCGGGAACTCCGTGAATTTAGATAAAGTACATGAACTGGAAAAACGCATAAGGGTTGACGAACTGATCCGAAGGTCCGTTGAGAAAATGAAAGTCATAAAGGTGGGCAGATGAACCTCGTCGTCACGCCGGCCGGGGAGATATCCGGAGAGGTGGAGGCCCCTCCCTCCAAGCTTCACACGCAGATGGCCTGTGCGCTGGCCGCACTGTGCGAGGGCAAGAGCACGATAGAATCCCCGCTTCGTGTAAAGGACACCAACGTGATGCTGAAAGCTCTTGAAGCGTTCGGCGGTACCGTAAAACGGACGCAGGAGAGGTGGTCGATATGGGGAATCAATGGAGAGCCAAAACCCGTTCAAAACGTGCTCGACGCGAAAAACTCCGGTACAGCGCTGTGCCTCCTGACGTCGATCGCATGCCTCTCACGGACTTCGTGCGTGGTAAACGGAGACGCGCAGCTACGGTCTAGAACCATGCCCGGATTCATCCACGCACTGAGAAATCTGGGCGCGGATGTGCACTCGACAAAACCAGACGACAGTCCCCCCTTCATAATTTTTGGAGGAGGTATACGGGGGGGGAGGATGAGACTCACCAAGAGCGAGGCGCCTTACGCGCCGGCCATCTTTTTGCCCACGCCCTACGCGGAGAAAGAAAC
>CAZMCI010000051.1:0-6336 GCA_964564905.1 Hadarchaeota archaeon (SeqCode)
GAAGCGCGGGGATCTCAGGGCTTTGGTCCAGGCAGAGCTCAGAAAGCACGGCACCCGTTGCAGATGTATCCGGTGTCGGGAGGTCGGGCACGTCCAGTACAAGCTGGGAGTGAACCCCAGTCTGGACGACATAGAAGTGGTGATTAGGAGGTATCACGCTTCGGAGGGAGTGGAGCTCTTCATTTCGGCCGAGGATGTCAAGCGGGATATTCTGGTCGGACTTCTGAGGCTAAGGGAACCGTCTTCAAAGGCGCACAGGCCAGAAACCAAAAATGTTAAGTCGATGCTGGTGCGGGAGCTGCACGTTTACGGTCCTCTCGTACCGGTTGGCGGGAAGGCCACCCCAAGCGGCTGGCAACACAGGGGATGGGGGGAGAAGCTGATACACGAGGCAGAGCGTATTTCATTGGAGGAATTTGATGCGAAGAAGATGATAGTGCTGTCCGGTATAGGAACCCGAAATTATTACCGGCGATTCGGATACGAGAGGGAAGGGCCCTACATGGTCAAAACGTTGAAGTAGGTTCACACGTCCGCGATTCATTTTTGGACTGAAGTCAGAAGCTGTACAAAAGGAGACTTTGGATCGTTCTTCAGAGTGGTGTGGACTATCAACGTCTCGGTTTCCATGACACCTTTCAGCCGATGAATCCGCTTTACGAGTCTGGCGAGTTCTTTCTCGTTTTTTGCCAAGAGCTCCAGAACAGCACTGTACCTTCCAAAGATCCGATAGAACTCAGCCACCTGTGGAAACTGCTTGATGGTTCTTTCGTTTTTCCTTCTAAGTTCCACCTTGGGCTCTTCCCTGAGCAAGATGTAAGCCTTGATGGTGAAGCCGAATTTCTCAGGGTCGAGCCTCGCGGTGAATGCATCGATCGTACCATCTTTTTTAAAAAGTTCGATCTTCTTGGCTACGGTCTGTCTGGTGACTCCTAACTTTTTTGCTATTTCCACCGTCGGCTGTCTGCTATCCTTGAGCAGCTGGAGCAGTATCCTCCTGTCGATATCCCTCATTCAAGCACCTTAACATTTTGTTAACAGAAATGCTTAAAAACTTAACCTTTCAAGGAGATGGGATGCGCATGTTTAAACACATGCTCGAAACCAAACTTGACGAAAAAAACAGAAAAAAGCTGTTAGCGATAGATAACCCCGAGCTCCATCGATTCGTAGCTAGGTACATCGAGCTCTGTGCTCCCAAGGAGGTATTCGTCTCCACGGGCTCGCCTGAAGAACTACAATTTATCAGGGAACAGGCGATCATCGACGGGGAGGAGAGGAAACTTGCCATCGAAGGCCACACCGTCCACTTCGATGGATACTACGACCAGGCACGCGACAGGAAGAACACCAAGTTCCTCATACCTAAAAACCACAAGTTGGGCCTGAACGTGCTGGGGAAGGGAGGCTCCTTCGGGGAGATCGAGAGGGAAGAAGGTCTAAAGGAGATTCATTCTCTTTTGAGAGGGATCATGAAGAAAAATAGGCTCTATGTGCTGTTCTTCTGTCTGGGTCCGACGAACTCGGAGTTTTCAATTCCATGCGTCCAGCTGACCGACTCAAGTTACGTGGCTCACAGTGAGAACCTCCTCTACCGGCAGGGATATGGAGAGTTCAAGCGATTGGGGAGGTCTGCCAGATTTTTCAAGTTTGTTCACTCAGAAGGGGAGCTTGAAAATAATGTGAGCAAAAACGTGGAAAAGCGTAGGATATACATAGATCTCCAGGACGAAACCGTCTACAGCGTCAACACCCAATACGGTGGGAACACCATCGGACTCAAGAAGCTGGCGATGCGCCTGGCGATAAAGCGAGCATCTGATGAAGGGTGGCTCACTGAACACATGTTCGTGATGGGCGTTCACGGTCCGGATAAAAAACTCACATACTTCACGGGCGCATATCCCTCGCTCTGCGGCAAGACCTCCACGTGCATGATTTGTGGCGAGACGGTGGTCGGAGACGACATAGCCTATATAAGGAAAATAGATGGGAAAGCTCGCGCGGTGAACGTGGAACGTGGGATGTTCGGGATAATCCAGGGGATCAACTCAAAGGATGATCCAATTCTATGGAAGGCACTCAACAGCCCCGGAGAGATAATTTTTTCAAACGTGTTGGTGACCGAGGATAACGGGGTATACTGGATCGGGAAGGACGGGCCCGTCCCAGAAAAAGGCATCAACCATTCGGGGGAGTGGACCCCGGGAAAGAAGGACGCCCAGGGCAACGAGATAACTCCCTCTCATAAAAATGCCCGTTTCACACTAGAGATGAAACTCTTGGAGAACATGGACCCAAGGCTCGACGACCCTGAGGGGGTCGAAATCGGTGGGATAATTTATGGGGGGAGGGACTCAGAAACCTGGGTGCCGGTGGAGGAATCCTTCAACTGGGAACATGGGGTGGTCACAAAAGCCGCCTCCTTGGAATCCGAGACGACGGCGGCGGTCCTGGGGCAGGAGGGCTCCCGTGAGTTCAATCCGATGGCAAACTTGGACTTCTTGTCCATTCCTCTGGCAAAATATATCGAGAACCACATAAAATTTGGCACCGGGTTGAAAAGTCCCCCCCTCATCTTTTCGGTAAACTATTTCCTGAAAGATAAGAATGGCAAATTCCTGAACGATAGGGAGGACAAGGCGGTCTGGCTTAAGTGGATGGCCCTTCGGGTTGGCAGGAAGACCGGAGCGATAAAAACGCCAACGGGGCTGATCCCGAGGTACGAGGATCTCAAAAGATTGTTTGAAGAGGTGCTTGACAAGGAATACTCAAAGGATGACTACGTAGCGCAGTTCACGCTGAGGGTTCCCGGACATCTCAAGAAGATAGATAGAATAGCAGATATATACCGAACAAAGGTTCCAGGGACTCCCGAAATAGTGTTTAGAATATTGGAGGAGCAAAAACAGAGACTTGTGGATGCTAAGAGAAAATATGGAGACTATGTCTCTCCGGAGAGATTTCCCGTTGTCACATGAACAGCTCTCTGCTCGTGGATAATTTTCGCCTTCCCATCCGTATGGGTCAATCTCCGGGTGATCAGCTTCACGTTTCATTCCTGAAGGGGTATCCCAGCACGCTTTTAAAAGTCAGAAAATCCTTCAGACGTCAGGAGATGCGGACAATGTTATGCCCCGCTGCTTTTCTCAGTCTGTTCATGATCGCAAGCCCGAGTCCGGTGGGTTCTATCCCCTCGACAAATACCACGTCGAATCCGCTCTCATCAAACTCTCTGAGGGTCTTGAACAGGCTTTTCGCGATCGTCCTCGGATTTCGACGCGTTCCGACCACCTTCACGGCATCTGCCCGATACCGATCGGCAGTTTCCTTGGTTACCATTATGCCGACCCTTTTTCCTTCCCGCTTCCTGCCGTCCGCGAGTTCTCGAATCTTCTCCACCACCTTTTCCGGTGGTCCTTCGACCACCACGAGATCTGCTTTTGGAGCGTAATGTCTGTACTTCATGCCTGGGGCTCGGGCGACGATGGTCTCAGCAAGTGTCTCGGCCTTTGCCACGGGGTGAACCTCGATTCTACCCAGAATTCGTTCGAGCTGCTCTTTCGTTATAGGTCCAGGCCTCAATATGGTTGGGGGATCCACGGTGATGTCGAGGACGGTGGATTCAACGCCGAAGCCGACCGCTCCGCCATCGATCACCATATCGATCCTGCCCGAAAGGTCGTCCAGGACATGCTTGGCAGTCGTCGGGCTTGGCTTGCCTGCGAGGTTTGCGCTCGGCGCGGCTATCGGCACGTCCGCCTCAGCTATCAACGCCCTAGCTACAGGGTGGCTCGGCATCCTTATCGCTACGGTTGCCAATCCAGCAGTGGTGGCATTCGGCACGAGTTCTGATTTGGGGGCTAGGAGCGTCAGCGGGCCGGGCCAAAATTTGTTCATAAGCGCTTCAGCCTTCTCCGGCAAGCGTTCGGTCAGCAGGTGTATATCTTCGTTACCCGCGATGTGAACAATCAGCGGATTGTCCGCCGGCCGCTTCTTCGCCTCAAATATCTTCAAAACAGCTTGGTCATCGAGAGCATTCGCGCCAAGCCCGTATACAGTCTCGGTAGGGAATGCGACCAGGCCACCATTCCGGATGACACGTGCTGCGATTTTAATTTTTTCTGGTTCCGGACGTTCAGGATGTACTCTCAACACTGTAGTTTCGATCGAATGAGTCATTGCACCACCAGAATGTTTTGTTTTTCATTCATAAAGTAAAGTGTGCTCCTGAGGCCTCTACCCCTGATTGAAATGTTCTCGGTATTCCTTCACGATATCCGAGAGAGGTTGGACATCGAACAGACCAAGCCCCGTACATTCGTTTGCCGCCGCCTTGTACATCCCGCATATTATTTTTTTCAGCTCTGGATTCAGTTTGGGCGGTCGGGATTTGCAGAGGATCCTCCAATCTTTGAGCCCTTTTGCGTCGGCTTCTTTTTTCGCCTCTTCGATGTCTCTGTACCATCTTGTCTTTTTGTAGTACTGCCTTGCGATTTCCTTGCTTACGTGTAGACCGTCGTATGTAAACCTGCATTCGTCCAAAGTGCCTATGACATCAACAACCATCAGTTTTCTGTTAACGTCAAATGCCAGTTCAATTTTTCCATCCTCGTTTTTTAGGTTGGCCCTTGCCGCAATTTTCGTGATCAAGTCGTCTGTCCGAAACAACACGTTTTTGACCTCAGCGATTTCCTCGTCGGTCATACCGGTAATCTGCTGCGCCTCAGACCAGCTGATATACCTGTCCTTTTCCTCCAATTTCGTGCTTACGTCAAAAATGGGGGTCTCAAGTTTCTCTCCTGGTCTGGGATAATGATCCAGTCCCAGATCCTCGGGTTTGAGCCCCTGCTCAAGTCTTTTGAAAACGGATGATCCTTCCGGCAGTCCATTTCGGTATATGATTTCTAGGGGTATCAGGAAGTTGGTGAGGTCAGATGTGAACATGCTGTAATCGTACCTGAGTTTTCCGGCTTCTCGGTACGGTCTCGGGCGGAGGACGTTTACCAGGTCGATCTCCATGACGTTGGTGGGTTTTTCTAATTCGTCGGTCGTGACGAGTTTTCCATCCTGTATCAGTCCTCTGTAGTGGGTTTTAGTTCCCGCATCCTCCAGTCTTTCAAAGCAGTAAGCACCCATCACGCACAGGGCGGATCCCTTGCCGGGGATGAGGTCCGGCATCTCACCCCAATCAAATACGGAATAACGATCCGAAAAGGAGAACCTACCTATCCCACTTTTATTTCTCTCAGGTTTTTTCAGGACCGTCAGATCTTTTACACTACCCATTTTGCACCTCGTGGTCCGCTTTTTTCAACGATTCCCTCATTTTTTCCTGATACTCCCCCACCCTCTGCCTGAGCTTTTTGTCGGTCCGACCCAGTATTTTGGCGGCTGCCAGAGCCGCGTTCTCAGGCTCCAAGACCACCATCGGTGCCACGCCAGAGGGCATCCTGAGACTCGAAAAGACATCCGAGCCCCCGAACTTTTCACTGTAGGGCGGGCAGGCGATGACCGGGCAGCAGGTCTGAGCATCGGTGAATCCGCTCAAGGCGTTGCTTTTACCCGCAACCGTGATGAACACGACATCCTCCTTTTCGTATTCCTTGATAAGTTCATAACATTCGAACGGAACCTTGTGCGCCGAGGCAACCCTCAACACACTTTCGACACCTAATTTGTCCAAGGCTTCCGCGATCTTCTTCGACCATTGAAGGTCGCTCTTTGAGCCCATGAGTATCACAGCTTTACTCATACCTTCCCCTCCTGTTTTCGCGTCGTTTAATTATGGCACCCAAATTTTATATACCATCCTGCTTGGGAAGGGTGAGCCGAGCGTTTCATGAGATCCCATCCGCTGGGGCTCCATGAAATACTGGGAAAAGGACCGTTCGACCCCGACACCAGCGGGCACACGTATTCGGGATGTGATCACGGGCCGGAGGTGTCCATCAAACTTTTTTATCCCATGTCGTTCAGTTTTTCTAGTATCTGGATGACAAAAGCAAAGCTAGGCCGTGTGAAAGTTGGGGGCAAAGCACCGGTCGCCGTGATTGGAGTGATTAACTTAAGTCCTGACTCGTTTTATAGGGGTTCAATTGTTCGAAAGGTCTCCATCCAGAAATACGCCCGAGAGCTGGTGGAGCGGGGGGCAGATATAATTGATGTTGGCGCGATGGGAACGGGCCCCATGTCAAAACCCGTTTCTGCGGAAAGGGAGATGCGCGAATTGGTTCCAGCTGTCCGAGTTCTTTCCCACCAGTTGGATGTCCCGATCTCGGCCGATACCCAACGGGCTGAGGTCGCTGAAGCCGCGATTGAAGCGGGGGCTACGAT
>CAZMCI010000051.1:6346-6629 GCA_964564905.1 Hadarchaeota archaeon (SeqCode)
GGCTACGATAGTCAACGACATAAGCGGACTCAAAAGAGATGTGCGGATGGCCGAGGTCATTGCGGGCTCCGGATGTTCAGCGCTGCTGATGGCAGCGGAGCGTGCCCCGGGAGACGTTTACAATATCGGCGACATCAGGCGGGCCCTCAAGGAGAGCCTGAACATATGCAGAAATAGCGGCATCTCACTGAGTCGAGTTGTACTCGATCCGGCGATTGGGTACTGGCCAGCCAGGCTCGCGCGTTTGGGCCGCCGCGCCAAAAAACGGTTACAAAGTGGATAT
>CAZMCI010000052.1:0-6534 GCA_964564905.1 Hadarchaeota archaeon (SeqCode)
ACGTAACACGAAGGAAAAGCGGAAGCCTCTTGCGCGCGCGAGGGGAGGAGGTCACATCTTTTTGTAGGCCGCTAAGCAAGCTCAGAATTCCAAAGATATTTTACTAATTCAAACTAAAAATAAACATGGTTGGAGCATGAAACTCCACTTAAAAGAGAGAATGTTGCTATACCTCGGAGAACAGGCGGAAACGCGGCCCAAATTCTCGAAAGAGGAACCCCTTGATTTCACCCAGGCAGGGATAGCGGATAGGCTCGGTCTGTCACTCGAACGCGTTTCCACTGGTTTGAGAGCCCTTGAGAAGGAAAATTTGGTCAAACGAAAAAAGGAGTACTCGAGAAAAACCGGAAGATTTAGAAATTTTTACTTCCCAACCGCTGACGGTCTTGTGAAATTTGAGGAGATCAGGAGGATGCTGGACGGCGAGCTGATAAAGATCCGGGATTTGAACGATGGATTGAGGGAGATGAGCTTGCGGGAAGCTGTAAATTACCTGAAAACGCTCGCCCCGAAACCAGACCAACCCCAGAGGATATATAAATTAAAAGAAAGACGTCACCTAAAAGTAGATTACACGAACATCCTCAATAACATCTCTCGCGATGTGCTCGACGTGAGGGTCTTCACTGAGCCAAAAACTTTTGAATTTAATAATGAAGCATGGGCAACGGTACGCGATGCTTACTACGATGCGAAAAACGAGTACGTGGTTCTGACAAAAAACCGGAACTGGCAGGCGGGAGCCATCTGGCTTAAACGCGGGATAAAATCTCCCTTCACCGCGGAGTTTCGATACAAGGCAGGTGGTGGCACGGGGGGCGATGGTTTCGTTTTCATGTTCTATAAGAAGAAGGAGTATTGGCCCTGCGATGGTGGAAATCTGGGGTTCGTCCCGGGCGTAACACCGATTCCGGGGTACGGTATAGAATTTGACAGTTTCCCCAACAGGGATTACAACGATCCGCCTTATCCGCATGTCGCGCTCATAAAGGACCACTCACGCGCTCATGTGAAACACGTTAAGGAGGAGAGAGTCAAGGATTTCAAATGGCACAACGTCAAGATCCTGGTCGAAGAGTCCATGATTGCGGTTTACCTGGACCACGAAAAAATACTTGAGTGGAGCGGAAAAATCAACCGCGCCCACAGCGGTCTGGGTTTCGCTGCTAGCACGGGAGGTCTTGACAACTGGCACATCATCGGCGAGGTAAAGATAACCAAGCTCGCTGCCAAAAACGCGGGCGGGGAGAGATCCAAAAAATTCCCAAAAGTTGAGGCAAAAAAATAAAACCACCTAAACGCAGGTTCGATGGTGAGCAGGATGGGAGGGCTCAGCTACCCCGCTCTAATGGATGAAGCCTGCCCCTGAAGGTGATTCAAATGTCGCTGATTCCAATCCTTGGACAAGACGCGGCCGTTGACGTGGTCACCTCTTTCGGAAGACTGGGACTCGGGTCATTCAGGGTGTCACCCTTACGATCTCGCCCCGAGAGTGATTTGCGCGGATCTCCCATCCTCCATCACGCCCGACGTTTGCCCGCACTTTTCATCGGGTGCTCATCAAACGGAAATTCATGTGGGTGTTTAGGCTACTTGAGGGGAGAGGTACCACCGAAACAAATACATAAACTGTCTAAGGCCCAATCAATCGCGGCAGATAGCCCGGCTGGGCCAGTTGTTCGGCGGTTTTTTGACCTCAGCCCGCCCGAAACCGAAAGCTACATAATTCCTCTCCACCTCGGGAGATGTGACCTCAGGAGGAAGTGAGGTGAAATACGGCCACTTCAGCGAGGACGGATACGAATACGTGATCACGGAGCCAAGGTTACCTGCCCCGTGGGTAAATTTTCTCACCAATGAAGAATACTGTGCAGTGATCTCCCACACCGGGGGAGGGTACAGCTTCCACAGGGACCCAAAAACCGACCGCCTTCTTTACTGGGTGGGTAGAGATCTGTGGACCGACCGCCCCGGGAGATACGTGTTCGTTAGAGACAGGGACACGGGGGAAGTTTTCACTCCCAACTGGCAGCCTCTTAGAAAACCGTTGGATGAGTTTGAAACGCGGGTCGGGCTGGGATACCAGGTGATCTCCTCCACCGCCATGGGGATAAAAGTGGAAATAACGTATTTCGTGCCACGCCAGGAACCCTGCGAGATATGGAGGGTGACTCTGAAGAATATCTCAAAGAGAAAACGTGCGCTCAGCATCTTCAGCTATCTCGAATGGATGCTCGGTGACACGGTTGAGATGAACTTTCACAATATCGCGATCTTGTATAACCGAGCTTGGTTTGATAGAGAGGCCAATGCCATTTTCGCCAAAAAGACCCTCCTGTTCGGACAGGCCGTTTACGAACAGCTTCCGGTCAGAAAAAACCCCATGGTGGCTTTCATCGGGACTTCGAAGGTGGATGGATGGGATTGCCACAAACAGATTTTTTTGGGACCTTACAACACCGAGGAAAGGCCGGAATCCGTGTTCAGGGGAAAGTGCAACCAGAGCATCTGTGAGGGAAACGAAGCGGTTGGGGTGCTTCAACGCGATTTGGAGCTGTCCCCTGGAGAGGAACGCACAGTAGTTTTTATAGTCGGTGAAACGGATGGGGAAGATCCCGCCAAAGACATCCTGAAAAAGTACAGAAACTTGGAGAACGTCGACGCGGAGCTCGACGCCGTCAAAAAAATGTGGAGGGAGAGGCTCAAGGGGGTATGGATAAACACCCCCGACCGGGATTTCGACCTGATGATGAACATCTGGACCAAGTACCAGCTTTATGTGTGTAATTACTGGAGCAGGACTCCCTCCTATTACCACGAGGGCCAGGGGGGAAGAGGTTACCGGGACTCGTGCCAGGACGCCCAATCGCTTATGTCATTAGATCCGGATCACGCCGTGAAAAAACTATTGAAGATAGGTTCCATCATCCGCAGAGACGGTACCTGCGCCCCCGGGTGGTCCGACACCTACGGTCCTTTCCCGCAAAAGCCCTTCAAGGATCATCCGGTATGGTTTACCCCGGCTGTCGCTGCCTATGTGAAGGAAACGGGCGACCTCAATTTTCTTAATCGAAAGGTTCCGTGGCTCAAAGACGCCTGGCGCGAAGGGGGCACCAAGAGAGACCCGAACTGGCATCTGGGAGCGATCGAGGACGGAGAGGGAACGATATTCGAGCACCTCATGGCCCAGCTCAACTACACCTACAACGACGTGGGCGAGCACGGGCTACCGAGGATAGGCGAAGCGGATTGGAACGACGGCATCGACATGGCCGGGAGAAAAGGCAAAGGGGAAAGCGTTTGGCTCGCCATGGCGCTTGTTCGGTCGCTCAAAACGGCGGCCGAGCTTGCGGACGCGCTCGGCAAGAAGGAGATCTCGGATGACCTGAGGAAAAAGGCGGGCATCATGACCGAACGCATAAACAAAGTGGCGTGGGACGGCAAGTGGTACATCAGGGGTTTTACGGACGAGGGCAAACAATTCGGGAGTTCTTCCAACCGCGAGGGTAAAATTTACTTGAATCCCCAGTCCTGGAGCATCCTTTCAGGCGTGGTGCCGGAGGAGAGACTTCCGGAATTGTTGAAGTCGGTGGACAGGTTTCTGGAGGGAGACCACGGGCTCGCTCTTTTTTATCCAGCGTATACCTCAACGGATGATAAGCTTGGGAGGATAACAGCATTTGCGAGGGGAACCAAGGAAAACGCGGCGATATTCTGCCATGCCAACACCTTCATGATCGTGGCGGACTGCATGGTCGGACGCGCGGATGTGGCATACAGGAGACTGTGCAAGATAATGCCGTGCAAGCAGGACCCGGATCGTTACAAAGCGGAACCGTACGTGTACGCCGAATATTTAATCGGGCCGGAACACCCGTACGAAGCAGGCAGGGGCGCCTACACGTGGGTGACCGGGACGGCAGGGTGGAGTTTTCTGGTCGCGACTGAGCACATGCTCGGTGCGAGACCCGATTTTGAGGGTTTGAGGATTGATCCGTGTATCCCCCCGGAGTGGAAAAAGTGCTCGATAACCAGGTCGTTCAGGGGCTCTACTTACGAGATATCCATCGAAAATCCCCGTGGGGTCCAGCGGGGAGTAAGGGAAATCTTCGTCGATGGGGAGAAAATCGAGGGAAACATAATTCGTCCGCATGAGGATGGCAAGGTTCACAAGGTGAGGGTGATAATGGGGTAGGATGGGAGGATCCTTTGATGATCAGGAAAAAACCGTTGGGCCAGAATAAAATTGGAAAAGCACCCGTAAAGCAACTTACCACAGCCGTCAGAAGGAACTCTAAATTTATAGCGGTTGGCGGGGGAGTTTTTGCCGTCCTCGTGGCATTTGCCTCTCTGATATTCACCGGACCCCAACCGAGCCAACCTCCGGTTGCATCTTTTTCCTTTTCGCCGACTTACTCCATCTTTTTGTTGAACGAAGCAATCCAGTTCACTGACTTCTCCACGGACGACGGAGCGATCGAGGACTGGCTGTGGGACTTCGGCGACGGTACAACCTCGACTACAAAAAACCCGACCCACGAGTATACGGAACCGGGTGAGTACACCGTCACCCTCACCGTGTTCGATGACCAAGGGCAGTCCGGCACCGCGTCTCAGGTCATCAACGTGGTGGGACCGTCCAGGGTGTCGATTGAATACGTGGACGGAAAACCGCGACTTCTCGTGAACGGTGAGCCCTTCACGGTAAAAGGCGTGGCATATAGTCCGACCCCGGTTGGGGAAAGTCCAGCCCTTGGGTATAACTGGTGGACGGATCCCGGGACGTACACGAACGACTTCCCCATGCTAAAGGAGATGGGGGCAAACACCATCCGGACTTATGGATCCGATGCTACCCGGGAAGCCCTGGACAACGCGTACGCGAACGGTATTTACGTGATCATGGGGCACTGGGTGAACTATTGGCTGGACCTCTCCGACGAGTCCAACCGACAGAGCGAGATCGAAAAGTATCTGGAATTCGTAAGAAAATGGAAAAACCACCCTGCGGTCCTGATGTGGTGTTTCGGCAATGAGGTGGAACACAAATACGAAGCCTCCGGCACGGGTCGAGACGTGACTGACTGGTACACGCTTCTGCAGGAGGCCTGTGCTGCCATTAAAGCCGAGGATAATATGCATCTGACGATCTACTCTCACATCGATTCGTTGGGTTCCGGCGGGATAGGCGACCCATCGGTAAAATCGGATGATGATAGCTTGTCCGCGCTCGATGTCTGGGGTGTGAACGTCTACCGCGGTTACTCTTTCGGGAGTTTCTTCGATCAGTATGCCAGCGTAAGCAGCAAACCACTGGTCGTGACCGAATTTGGCTGCGATGCCTGGAGCGGGAAGAACGGTGCTGAAGATCAGACCACGCAGGCGAGTTACGTCCGCAATCAATGGTTGGAGATCGAAGCCAACCTCGCTCCAGCGGGCGTGGCCTTGGGCGGGACGGTCTTCGAGTGGTCCGACGAGTGGTGGAAGCCAGAAGGTTCTAACAACTCGATCCACGAAACAACTGCTCATTGGCAGAACCCAAACTACACCGACCCAAATATGAACGAGCAGTGGTGGGGCATTACGGCCATTTCCTCCGGCACGTATCAGAAGACGCCCCGAGAGGCTTACTACACACTACAGGAGCTCTGGACCAGCGCCTCAACTCCGGATTTCATCCTCTCGGTAAGTCCTGTGAGTGGCACGGTCCAACCCGGCGGCTCTGTTGAAGCAACGGTGATGCTTCGGGCCCGGGGCACATATGCCCACGCCGTTAGCTTAAGCTACAGTGGGCAGCCCTCCGGCGTGACGATCGATTTCTCACCGGGCAGTGGTACACCCAGCTTCAGCTCGACAATGACCATAAACGTGGGGACAACGGCGGCTCAGGGCAATTACACCATAGTGATAACCGGAATTGGCGCGGATGGCAAAACTCATACGTGTAATTACTCGCTGGTCATTAGTACTGTGGGTGCCCATCCATATGTGGTTTACAGCGATGCTGGCATTCCAAAAGGTGATATATGGACTTGGAGTGGGGGAGACTGGGGGTTGGATCCAGGGGAGTTTGATAGCGAGTACACGGGCGAGAGTCCACCTGAGGGAAGCAAGTGTTACAGAACCGTAAGCGGAAGTGGCGCTGGCAACTATGCTGGCTGGGGGGTGTTTTTAGGAACATTCCAAAACCATGTTTGTATCGAGCGGGAGCCGAAGGATCTCACAGGTTACAACAACCTCAAATTCTGGGTAAAAACACCTGAGGATTTGAAGGTTGAAGTGGAGGACAACAACGGCAAAAAATCCACCCAGTACATCAGCTCTTATGGATGGGATGGTGCCAATACTTGGCAGGAGATCACGATCCCCCGTGGGGTCTTCACTGGAGTCGACATCACCAAGATCTTCGGACCATTCCTTGTCACGGTTTCGGGTCCAGATATCACGTTTTACATCGATAATGTGAGATGGGTCGTCTGATTTTAACTTCTGCGGGAAACTCCCCCCTGCGAAAGCCGGGGGATGAGAGCCGCT
>CAZMCI010000053.1:0-6525 GCA_964564905.1 Hadarchaeota archaeon (SeqCode)
GATTTCTTCTATCACAAAAACATCCCGCTAAAACCTTGAAAGGCTAGCGCCAGCAGCGCAGCCCCGATGAACGCCAGTGGCAGACCCTGAAATGCCTGGGGAGGGTCGGCTAACTCCAAACGTTCTCTGAGTCCAGCCATCAGCACCAAAGCCAGTATGAAACCGACACCGGTTGCTACTCCATTTACGGTGGCGGCTATCAAAGAGTAACCTTCAACTACGGTGTTCATGAGAGTCACGCCCAAAATGGCACAATTTGTGGTGATCAGCGGCAAATAAATCCCGAGCGATCGATGAAGCGTCGGACTGGATGCCTTTATGAACATTTCCGTCAGCTGAACAAACGACGCTATCACCAAAATGAACACCACTATCCGCATATATTGGATGTGAAGGGGAACCAAGAGATATTCATAAACCAGCCACGTGAGGATCGAGGAGGCGGTCATCACAAAGGTGACTGCAAGCCCCATGGTCGTGGCATTTTTTAATCTGGTCGAAACCCCAAAAAACGGACAGAGGCCCAAGAACCTCGTCAACACGATATTGTTTATCAAAATTGCTCCAATTGCTATCCCAAGTAAATTTTCCATTTCATATCACCTTCGCCCGCTTTAACAGCGCGAGCAAGATCCCGATGGTTAAAAATGCCCCAGGTGGTAGCAGCATCGCCACTGCT
The DNA here is from genome assembly GCA_964564905.1 of Hadarchaeota archaeon (SeqCode). Lineage (GTDB taxonomy): Archaea > Hadarchaeota > Hadarchaeia > Hadarchaeales > Hadarchaeaceae > B75-G9. The sequence continues at coordinate 680 of CAZMCI010000053.1, forward strand.
GGAGACGAAGTAAAAGCTGGCACTACCTCGTGGCCGAAGATCACGATAGTCCCAGATCCCAGCAATTCCCTTATGGCAGACACGGAAATAATCGCAAGCGCAAATCCCACGCTTACTCCGGCGGCATCGAGAAAAGTATCGGGCACTGAATGTTTTGACGCAAACGCCTCGGCCCTGCCAAGGATAATGCAATTGACCACAATGAGTGGAAGAAATATCCCCAAGTGTTCGTAAAGCGTCGGAGAATACCCGTGTATGAATAGATCTATTGCTGTCACTAAACTTGCGATGATAACTATGAAACAGGGGATTCTCACCTCTTGCGGGATGAAGCGTTTTAGAGCCGATATAATGAGATTGGAGGAGATGAGAACAAAAGCGAATGCGAGACTCATCCCCAACGCGTTCTCGACACTTGTGGTAATGGCAAGAGTCGGGCAAAGCCCTAGGGCTAGGGCAAACACGGCATTATTTTTTATTATCCCTTTGGTGAACTCCTGAAACTTCATTCTAGTCCACCTCCAGCTCATCCATCATCTTTTGAAGTTCCTCCCGAACGATGTCCACAACCGCTCTTGAGCTTATGGTTGCCCCCGTAACCGCATCTATTTCGCCGCCCTCCTTTTTTAGTTTCAATTCCTCCAGGGTTTTTCCTTCAAATTGCGCCAAAAACTCGTCCTCCGCCACTTCGGACCCAAGACCGGGGGTTTCACTGTGGGATATAACACGCACCCGCTGTATCGTTCCGTCCAAACGGATTCCGATCGCTACCTTGAGCTTCCCTCCAAACCCTCTCCCTTCGACAATTACTGCATATCCAGTGAGTTCTCCGTTCTCCAAAGCCATGTAATAATCATTTTCTTCTACAAACTCCGCAGACGGGAAAATCTCCGAAAGGGCTTGGTCTATCTTCGCCTGTTCAGCTTCGGCTATCTTTTCCCTTGTTAAGTTATAGGTCACCCCAAGCACCCCTCCAACAATCAAACATATCAACGTCAGAACCACCACCGACTTACTTTTAATCACATCTAAAGCACTCGAGCTTGACATTTATCCGCCCCGCAAAAACTTTGCCTTGGTTCCATATACTCTCGGTTTGGTTGCCCTGTCTATCAAAGGAGTAAAGGCATTCATTATGAGAATCGAAAAAAGAACACCCTCTGGAAAACCGCCAATCATCCTTATCATTACCACCAGTATTCCTGCTCCAATACTGAAGATTATCTTTCCCTTTTTGGTTATAGGGGTCGTCACGCAATCCGTCGCCATAAAGAACGCGCCCAAAAACAGCCCCCCAGCGAGCATATGGAAAAGCGGGTCCTCTCCCAGCGCAAACATCAGGACTCCAACCGTCCCTATGTAACACAGAGGAGTTCTCCAATCAATGTACCTCATCATTATCAAAAAGAGCCCACCCACGAGAATGGCAAGCGCGGAAGTTTCACCGATGCATCCAGCCACGTGGCCAAAAAAGAGGCTGGAAACCGAGGCATAACCACCGCCTGCATGCCACTGTCCAAGCGGAGTCGCTGTACTAACAGCATTGAATGGGCTGACCCAGGTGGTCATCAGCTTGGGCCACGAGATCATTAAAAAAGCCCTTCCAACCAGCGCGGGGTTAAAGATGTTGTGCCCAAGTCCTCCAAAAGCACATTTGCCTATCCCTATACCAACTGCTGCGCCAATTGCGGGGATCCATAGGGGAACAGTAGGGGGCAGACAAAGGGCAAGAAGCAATCCTGTCACGATAGCGCTTCCATCCATTTTGAACTGTTTACCCATTGCTTTAAGGGCGAGAAATTCGGTTATTATCGCCGAAGAAACGGATGTAATGATGATAAACAAAGCATTTAATCCAAAAAAATAAACGCCAAAAGCGGCGGGCGGGATAAGGGCAATTATTACCGAGTACATTATCTCTCTAACAGACCTCACGTCTTTTATGTGGGGGGGAGACATGACCGCGGTTTTTGTTTCCAACTTTGTCACCTCGATTTTTTCACTGCACGCAAGGCGATTTTTCCTTCTTTGATGAGCTGAACGATGGGGATTTTAGAGGGGCAGACGTAAGCGCAGCATCCGCACTCATCACAGCTCGTAATGCTGTAATCGGAACATTCCCTGAATTTTTTCTTCCGAATGAGCGCGACAAACATATACGGCAGCAGGCCCATCGGGCAAACCTCTACGCATCTTCCACATCTGATACAAGACAGCTCCTCCTCTTTTTTTACCCTCTGTTCGTTAAAGACCAAAATGCAGTTTGTGCCTTTTATCACGGGTACGTCTTTGTACTGCGCTATTCCCATCATCGGGCCCCCGGATATCACCTTTCCTATTCTCCCCTGGGGGCCACCACATTCATCTACCAGTTGAGAAAATGGAGTCCCGATCCTCACCAGAAGATTTTTTGGTTCCTGCACATCTCCGGTAACGGTAACCACCCGCTCAACCAGCGGAATCCCCTCATATACCGCATCACGGACCGCCTTCGCCGTCCCAACGTTTTGAACCACAACCCCCACGTCAAAAGGTAACCCACCCGCGGGAATCTCTTTGTTCAAAATAGCTTTGATGAGGTGTCTTTCGTCGCCCTGAGGATATCTTGTCTTGAGGGAAACCACTTCTATATCTTCCCCTCCAAATTCCTTGATGTTTTTTATGGCGTCGGGCTTATTTTCCTCAATCGCAACCACCACCCTTTTGGCTTCAAGAACTTTCGCTATGATCCTCGCTCCCTCTACGATCTTTTCCCCTTCCTCGAGCATCAACCGGTGATCAGCGGTTATGTAAGGTTCACACTCGACCCCGTTGATAAGGACCACATCTATTTTTTTCCCTTCCGGAGGCTTGAGCTTTACGTGGGTTGGAAATGCAGCTCCCCCAAGACCAACCACGCCGCACTCTCGAATCTTAGCGAGCACCTCTTCCCTTGGAGAGTGCTCTGGATCAATTCCCCTGGTCTCGACCCATTCATCCTTTCCATCTGACTCAATCGTAACGCTTTGAACTTCCTCACCGGTTGGAGTACCCGAAGTTGAGATTTCCACAACGGTTCCAGAGATGCTTGCATGAATGGGTGCAGAAATCGCAGAAGCAGAATCGGCAATTTTCTGTCCAACCCGTACGTGATCACCTTTTTTGACCAAGGGTTCGCAAACGGAGCCGACATGCTGCCGAAGTGGGAGAATTACCCTGCTGGGCAGCTTAGCTCTCAATTGGCTTGCCAGCCGTCAGCTTGAAGCACGGTGGGTGCACCCCTCCCCTAAATTTGCTGGTTTTGAACATTCTGATCTTCCGGGATGCTTATTTGTCAAGACTTCATATGTGCTCTACCATAAATCTTATTTTAGCGGTAATTCATTGATTACAAGAGGCATGGGCTGAGCTGAGGTGGGACAATGAAAATAACGGTTGTTTATGACAACGAGGTGTTGAAAGAGGGACTGAAGTCTGGCTGGGGCTTTTCCTGTTTAATCGATGATGATGTTTTATTTGATACCGGCGACAACGGTGCCGCCCTATTATACAACATGGAAAAACTGGGTATCAATCCAAGAGATTTAAAATCGGTTGTGATATCTCATGCTCACTGGGATCACACCGGTGGTTTATCTGAGTTGCTCGAGGAAAATCAGGAGCTCACCATCTATGGCCCGCCAGGATTCTGTGAGACGTTAAAAAATCGCATTCCGGAGAAAACGAAATTAGTTAGCTGCCAAGAACCAACCCTCATACGCAAAGGTGTATCTACCACTGGAACGCTGAACACTTTCATTGAAGAACAAGGGCTGGTATGTCTAACCAAGAAGGGTGCCCTCGTGGTTCTAGGCTGTTCTCATCCTGGGGTTGACAGGCTTATGGACGCGGCTTCAAAATTGGGCAAGGTGTATGGTGTCATAGGCGGGTTTCACGGATTTAGTAAACTAGAAGCCCTGAAAGGTCTCGAAGTGATCTCTCCGTGTCACTGCACCCAGTCCAAAAGGAAAATACAACAGGCGTTCCCAAAACAATGTATAAAGTGTGGAGCTGGGCTGGTACTGGAATGAGAAAAAACGGAAAAAGCGGTTTTCGTCCCCGGCTTTCGCAGAAGGACTTCCCGCCGGTAACGTTAAAACCGATAGGGATAATTCATACGCCATACAAGAAAGACGAGGAAGTGCCCTACCAAGCATACAAATCGGAGGATGTGGGCGAAATCGAAGTTTTTAAGGAGTACGAAGAGGGACTGAAGGATATCGAGGGTTTTTCTCACCTTATAATCTTGTACGCGTTTCACAGATCAATCGAACGCTCTGTGAAAAAGAAGCATTACTTGGAGTCGATGGGGCTCCTGGTGAAACCTTACCTGGACGGTGTCCCGCGCGGGCTTTTCGCCACGAGATCCCCAAACAGGCCGAATCCGATAGGGCTCACGATCGTCAGATTGCTGAAACGTGAGTGGAACATCCTCCGGGTGAAAGGTGTCGATATGCTCGACGGGACCCCCCTGCTGGATATCAAGCCATATGTTCCAAAATTTGACTGGAAAGACAACGTTAAAATTGGCTGGCTGGAGGAGAAGGTGTAATTCGTGAGAATGCTTGAGAAAGCTATCATCGTTGTAGCAATCTGTACTGTTGTTATCGTTGTTTCCGCTTGGTGGGTTGCTCAGGCCGGGCCGAAGCCCCAGGGAGTGAAAGAAAGTGCCATGGAGAAAAGCATTGAAATTGTTGCGGATGGGCCGATTTTACATTATCAAGAAAATCTCTTCTGGAGTGAAAATCAATTCTTCAAAATCCTAGAGGACCAAGATAACTTCCTGTCTGCCCAGATTGAAAAGTTTAACGAGAGATACAACGTGATTGCCGATAATTTCAGCGTTGAGTTTGATGAGAAAAACAGGATAACGACTTTTGAATGTGATGTGCACGGCAAGGAGTATGCAAAAAATTCGTACGATTTCCTCTGGTTTCTAAATGTGTATGGTCTAGATCTCATCTATGACTTTACGAAGTCCGAAAGGAAACTCTCGTGGGAAGGCACCGCTGACAATATCTACACAACCATTATCCTCAGTTTTCCTTTTTCAATCGACCACTGTCACGGGCACGTGTGGCCGGAGTAAACCGCACTATTTAATTACCACACAATACGTTATTTTTCAGAAGGAGGTCTTGAGATGCCGTGGGTCGATGAAAACTTATGCATTGGATGCGGGGTCTGTGTAGAGAAGTGTCCAGTGGGGGCGATATCGATGGAAAATGAAAAGGCAAGAATAAACATGGATAACTGTATTCGGTGTGGTGTGTGCCATGAGGTCTGTTCGCAACAGGCGATCAGACATGACAGCGAAAAAATACCTGAAATTATAAAATTCAATGTCGAGAAGACGAAGGAATTCATGGAAGCGTGCGCAAACTACCTTGGTAATGTCGAAGAAAAAAAGAAGTGTTTAATGAGAATGATAAAACATTTCAATAAAGAAAAAATCATTGCAGAAAAAACCCTTCAAGAGCTCGAAAAGTTGAAGGAGGCTCTAAGTAATTGAACAAATTTGCTTCTTCCGCGTCCGGCTTGTCATGCTAAATCTTTCCTTATCTCACCATTCGGCAGCATGTTGTCAGGGTGCGGTTCTCCTTTTTCCTCCATCTGATACCGTACACAGCTCTTGTAATCCCCCTTACAGTAACGCTTAATCCATTCCTCCTTCAACTTCCCCTCTTCGCGAAATCTCTTCATTGGGCAGACTTCGTACCATTTACAGACTCTTTTAGGATTGGAGACCATACAACCACGTGATCGAAATTATGTGACCTCCTCCCCTCGCTCTCGCAAGGGGCTTCCACTTTTCCTTCGCGTTACGC
>CAZMCI010000054.1:0-6397 GCA_964564905.1 Hadarchaeota archaeon (SeqCode)
TGGGTGTGAGGTTAAGAAAGGGAACGCTTCTGATCGCGCTGGTTCTGCTGATCGGATTGGGGACGGGATCAGCATCGGGCGCGACGGAGAGATTGGAGGAGGTCTCCTCCTTCGACTTTGATCACGGGGGTGATGATCTAGCGTGGGATGGTGAGCACCTCTGGGCCACCGATGCTAATGAGTTCAAGATTTACAAGCTCGACACCAGCGGAAACGTTCTCTCATCGTTCAACTCTCCCGATGTAGTTCCTCGTGGTATAACATGGGACGGTGAGCATCTCTGGGTCAACTCTAGTTCTAGGAGAAGGATTTACAAGCCCGACACCAGCGGCAACGTGGTCTCCTCTTTCGACCCTCCCAGCTCCAGCCCGAGAGGTCTGACGTGGGACGGTGAGCACCTCTGGGTATCGGACGTTCCAGAAGGCAGGATATACCAGCTCCGGGTCACGACCGACAATGACAATGAGACCCAGTTCTCCTTGAACGTTTCTCTCGACCCTCCTGAGGGCGGCTCGGTAACGCTTGACCCTCCCGGCGGCACCTATCCTGAAGGAACCGTCGTGACCCTCACGGCCGTGCCCGCCGAGAACTACGGGTTCGCGGGGTGGTCCGGGGACATATCTGGAACGTCTTCAACAATGACCGTGACCATGGACTCGGACAAGAGCGTCACGGCACACTTTGTGAAGGTCGGGGAGCCTCAGGGAGGGATACCCATGGTGTGGATCTGGATAGGTGTGGGGGCCATCGTAGCCGTGATTGTGGGGGCTCTCCTGCTCAAAAGGCGTTAGCACATCGGGAATCCGCCAGTTGTTATACTAAATATTTTGATGGGAATTGGTCAAAATAGCATGACCCCCCGATTTTAAGCCCGAAAATCCAAGTAGTGTGTGAGGACGAAACTTGAAAAAGATTTTGCTTCTGCTTGTGCTGGCGTTGCTCGCCTCTCTCGCTTTGGGGACCCCACAGGTCTCCGCCGCATCCAATGATCTTACCTCCCACGGCCCAATTTACATCGACGGAGATGAAGATTTCACTTCAGCGAATGGGGTTGTCGCTGGATCCGGAACAGAAAGCGATCCATACATGATCAAGAACTGGGTAATCGATGCCTCTGGCAATAGAGGAATCTGGATTAAAGACACGACGAAATACTTCATCATCAGAAACTGCGTGATCGAAAATGGGGAGGCTTCTTATGGGATTTATCTCGCAAACGTGCGGAATGGTAGGATCGAGGAGGTAACATGCAACGGAAACTATGCGGGTATCGTGTTGAAAGACTCTGACAATAATAATTTGTCAAATAACGTTTGCACGAACAACGGTCAGCCATACGGCGGTTGGCCAGCTAGGGGTGGCATTTACATGCTGGATTCCAACTACAACACCCTGTTGAATAACATATGCGAGAACAACGCCATATATGGCATTGGCATGTGGAGGTCCAAGAACAATATTTTGTCAAATAACACATGCAAGAACAACAGTGGCGGCATTTACCTGGAGCAGGATTCTCACCGCAATACACTACAGAACAACTTATGCGAAAACAATACCCGCTATGGCATTCATATGTGGAACGCCGACCACAACACCCTATCAACCAACGTACTCAAGAATAACGGCAGTGATGGTGTCTACCTGGCTGGGGATTGTGACCACAACTTCCTGTCGAATTAGTAGTCGCTTTGGTCGCAATTATTGTTTGGAAATGGAAATTTGTTAAGAAAAAGATTCGAAGTGGATAGTCATAAAATCCGCTTGAGCTCCGCTAACGAACTTATCATGAAATCCGCTTGTTCTTCCACTCCCCAGTCCCTCCGCCTTACCCATATCGTCCGCATGCCCGCCGCTTTCGCTCCCCTGATGTCGGTGAACGGTTTATCCCCGACCATCACGCACTCAGCAGTGCCCAGCCTCAGTTTCGACGCGGCCAGCAGGAACGGCTCGGGACTGGGCTTCGTTCGTGCTGTATCGTCTCCGCCTATGACGACCACGTCAAAAAATCCGATGAGGGGGAGGTGTTTCAGTCTTTCGCTCTTCAGCCCGGGTTTGCCATCAGTGTCCGTGATGAGGCCAAGCTTGTATCTTTTTTTCTTAAGATAATTCAATGTTGGTTCCGCATCGGAATATGGAGAACAAACGCCTGAATACGCCGTCCAATAAAGTTGAGTAAGTTCATCTACAATCCGATTTGGTACATTTTGTCTCAGCCCAAGCTCAGCAAGCAGAACCGGCCACCATTCGTCGCGGTCGTACTTGGTTTCCATGTTCATCCTGTCGTCGAACGCCTCGAGCTTGGAACGCACGGCGGACTCGTTCACGACGATGCCACATTCACTGAGGTATCCCTGCACCCGCTTTGCCACCGCGCGGTGCGCCGCGTTCAGACCGGGATCGGAATTCATCAGGGTCGAATCTAAGTCGAACAGCACCGCTTTTATGCCAAGCATCAAATCCTCGCTTCCCCTCCACAGAATCTTATTATGTAATCAACAGTCATCTCTGAAGCACGTTTAAGTATTTCCTTGTCTATCCCGGGCACTCCGCATATCAGCAGAAGAACATTCCTCGTCGCTTCGGTCACTTTTGTGCTGTCTGCATCCCGGTATGGGTAAATCGCGATCAGCTTCTCCTCGTCCGACACAACTGCTTCCTTGCCTTCGAGCACCATCGGTTTCTCCATGCCTATCCCCGTGAACTCCTCGCCCTTTCGCGCATGTCTCAGCACCAAATCTCCCTGAAGTTTATCCGCGTCGAATGCACCTATCGGGATACCTGTCCTAATCGAGGCCAAGTTGTAAGCGTCGACGAGTGTGTTTATAGTCGGCAACGGCTTCCCAGCTAGAATTCTTCGGATTAGCGCCTCGGCCGCAGGCCTGTTCTTCGTGGGGTCGATGCCGATGCGCCAGAAGAAGTCCCGATATGCCCTGAAAATTGGAGCATCCTTTAGGCTCGCAAGGTCGTAGGTGCGCTTTACCTCCTCTATTATTTTCTCTTTTAACTGCTGCAACTCAATTTTCTCTTTCTCGACTTTTACTCCTTCTACACCGCACGCTAGGACTTGTAGTTCTGGAAAGCGCTCCTTCAGTTCAGGTTGAATACTAATTGCCATATGATTCATCCCCGTAGCGACCAACCTATTTTAGACCCTCGATTTAAATTATAATCGATGATCACATCCAAGGAGACGGCATTTCTGAAGCGAAACGAGGTCTGCAGATTCGCGACCATTTCACGCGATGCAGGTTCCCACATCGTTCTTGTTTGTTACGTTTTCCAGAGTCGCTTTTCCATTGCGAGCGACTACCGGACCAAGAAATACAAGAACGTGCTTGAAAAAGTCACCCTCGTCGTCGACACCTACAAACCCCGTAAGGCAGTCCCAATCGAGGTAGAGACAAAGATCCCTGAGCGGGGCGAGGAGTTCAGGCACACCCGTGAGTTGTTTTACAAGAGGTTCGAGGGGGCGAGGAAAGATTCGTGGGAAGAAGGGGGTTCCCAATCCTCAAGATAAAGCCTTTGAAGAAATCCAACGGAGACATGTGATGCACATACGATCCTTAGGGTGCGTGGAGTTTGCGGTTCCCGGTGACACGCTGGAGGACAAATTGAGGACATTGGAATCGCACCGCATGTGGCTGGAGCTGGTCAATGACGGTGAAAAACCGTTGAAGGACATTTTGGATTTGATACCATGTTTTAACACCTCGATTGAGTCGGTTCAGGCGTATCAGCTCCATGAACTTCAATTACTGGGTGCGAACGAAAATGAACGGAGAGCCGCCGCGCGTCACGTGGAGGACACGATAAAGATGGCCTCCGAGGTAAGCGCGAAGAACGTCGTGGTTACTATAACCTATGGGATGCCTAAGGTCAAAAAGCCAAGGGAAAAATGCGTAGAACTGTTCAAACATTTTGGCAAACTCGGTAGGGAACTCGACGTTTTAGTTTCGATCGAACCGCTGAGCAGGGATAGGACGACATTTCTTCCAAGCGTAGCCGAGGTTCACCGCCTTGTTCGCGATGTTGGCTCCAGCCATGTGCGTTTAATGGTGGACACGATGCATGTCCACGACAACGGGGAAAATGTTGCGGAAGTTGTTCGTGAATATTTTTCGGAGATATCGGAACTTCAGTTGCGTGATACCGGCTCGAAAGTGCCGGGGCAGGGGTCGATAAATTTTGCCTCACTTTTGAAAGTTATTCGGGAGAAATTTGAGGGACTGGTATGTTTGGAGTATAGACCTGGTCCAAACCCCAGCTCTGATTTTGACCAAGCTCGTAAGTTTGTGGCTGGCCTCATCTCTGCGGTTCGATGATCACTTTGATCGATTCCTGTTCCCAAGGATGGCTCACCAGGTAAAATCCCTTCCCTGTCTCTGCCAGCCCGAGCCTGTGTGTTATCATATCGCGCACGTTTACTCGCCCCGCGCGGATCAACTCCAAGGCTTTCACGCAATCCGCAGGACTGGCTGCGTACGATGTGGTGAGAGTTACCTCCGTTCGCCAGAAGAGCTCGTTTACCGTGTACGGAATTGTGACTCCCTCCTTTGCTCCTGCGAAGAACAGCACGGTGCCACCTTTTTCCACAGACTTCAGCGCCTGGGGGATGAATGCGCTGCGGCATATTATGACGAGGTCAGCCAGCCTGCCATCATTTGCATCTCGGACAGCAGCCGGGACATCCTCCTCCGCATTTATCACACTTTCTGCCCCGAACTTCTTCGCAGCTCTCATCCGGTAGTCGATCGTGTCTGCAGCTAAAACCCTTCCTGCCCCCGAGGCCACCGCGAGCTTGATGTGCAGTAAGCCTGAGATGCCGCATCCAACGACGAACACGCTCTGGCCCGGTCGCAGGCGGGCCTTTTCCTGACCTCGGATCACGCATCCTAGCGGCTCAGCAAAGGTGGCTTCTTCAAAACTGACCTCATCCGGAATGCGGAAAACTCCCCTGTCGACGTTGATCGGGGGGAGCCTGACGTATTCCGCAAAGCCTCCGGGATAGAACCTGGTGTGTTTCTGGAGGGTTTCGCATGCAGTGTGGTTGCCGTTTCTGCAGTAGTGACACGTATAACATGGAACGTGGTGGGTAGCCACGACTCTATCTCCTTTCTTGTACTTTGTGACACCCTCACCCACTTCCTCAACTTCACCGGCAATCTCGTGGCCGAGCACCAAAGGCACACTGTCTTTCCGATACCATTCCATCACATCGCTACCGCATATGCCACTTGCTATTACTTTTATGAGTACTTCTCCAGCTCCGATCTGAGGTTTCGGCATCTCTTCAAGACGGACGTCCTTGTTGGAGTAATACATGGCGACGCGCATGGGATTTCACCCGATCTAACTCCTCTTTTTCTTATCCGCCATCTCAAATTTAAAACATTGGTGGAGACGTTACCACTTCTTTTTCAGCACGTAGTTGTAGACGAGAACTAATTACGATTCCACCGATCGCTCCGTCTATGAACCCCCATACCGCTCCCACGATACCACCCAAGACAGTGGGGGCGAAACCCACGTAAACAGATGATATGATGTTGACGAGACTCGTCCCCAAGCCAAATATGGATGCCCATCCTAGAAACAGCATGCACGCTGCTCACGCGGTTCCAACTCCAATGGCCAAGGCTTTCACATTCAATTTTTCGGCCATTTTTTATTCCGATGCTACATTTCATTTTCCGTTTTTTAAAACCAAGGGGCAAAAAATTGCCGTACCAGTTGACGGTGATATTTGCGCTCGTCTTCTCTCAGTTTATACCCATACCCCAGACCGACGAGGATCCCGGTGAGGTGGGCCATATTGGCGATGGAGCCGCCCGGGGCAAGTATCACCAAGGCCGCGGACAACGCCCCGAAGCCAAGCGTGACCATCCAGAGCGGCATCGGGATGAAGAAGAATAGGAGGACCGGAAGTCTCGGGGCAAGCACGGTGAGGGTTCCCAGGACCCCGAGGATGGCACCGCTTGCTCCCAGCACCACCGTATCTGACTGCATTATAAGGACTTGGGATACGGCTGCCAGTGCTCCCGCCCCGAAGAACAGGTACAAGAACTTTTTTCTGCCTATCCTCAGCTCCAAAGCCGGGCCAAAGAAGAAAAGGACCATAGTGTTCACGAGCATGTGTAGAAACCCTCCGTGTACAAATATCGAGGTCAATACGGTCCACGGTCTGGTCAAGAGGGTAAATGGAGATGGTGCGAGGTAATACAGAAAGGTGGTGTGGTCTCCTGGGATGAAATAGGCGGGACCAAGCGCGACCTCGGCGATCAGTTGAACGATGAAAACGACAAAGATCAGGATCAGGATGAGCATGCTGGCCCTGCGGAGCACGAAATTTCTCCAGAAACTTGGCTTTTCTGCCCTGAAAACGGGCCCCCTGATT
>CAZMCI010000055.1:0-6167 GCA_964564905.1 Hadarchaeota archaeon (SeqCode)
CGGGTACTTGCAAAGCGCAAACTTTCACCTTGTTATAGTTTTGAACTCTTTACTAATAAAAAAAAGACCTCCACGGTCTCGGTACGTGTCCGTGGAGGATCACTTTAGTTTACTAAACTGGAATCGGATCAGGCAAGCTCGTGTCCTGGAAAATCACTGTACCCGTGCTCGCATCTTTTATGGTTAGGCTGGTAGGTTTGAAATTTTCTGCATCGGTGCCCTTAAAGATTATCACAAGTGTCGAACCGGAACCCGCTTTCCAAGGCCACTGGGCTACTTCCAAGTCAGGCGGATTAGCTGTCACCCATGATATATCTACGTAGTCACCCGCTCCAGCGTCAGGAAGTTTCTCCGCGGAACCACGGGCATAATGATCGGCGGGTGCACCCGCGCCATACCATCCACCTTCGACCTCAATGCTGATCGAGCCAGCTTGGATAGCATCCGGGCCCCAGTTTTTCAGAACTACTTTCATTTCGTTGTTAGTCGCATTATTTTCGACTCTATCAGTTACCAGCATCGCGTTTATTCCCGCGCCAGTAGGAGAAACTGTGCTTAGTACCACCGCAACCATTCCAACTGCCGCCACAGTCAATGCAATCAGCAAGATCGTAGCAATTACTGGAGAAACACCCTTCTTGTCAAATCCCTTCATTTTTTCCCTCCTTCTTGTTTTATGCAAAGTTACCTATGTCGGGAGGCCATTTAAATAAGTTCCTCCCCCTCAAAAATCTTAAAATATTTTTTACGACGCCTTAATAGCAAAGCCTTAAAAATTCAAAAATTTCAAGTAAAATTGATGAAATCTTTAAAAATCGACGAGGGCGGAGAGGAGATACTGAGAATTCTGGAGGAGAACTCCAGGACTCCTCTGAGGGAGATCGCCAAAAAGCTGAAGTCCTCGGAGGGGATGGTCCACCACCGCATCGAGCGCATGAAAAAAGACGGGATAATCGAAAGGTTCTCCATCGTCGTGAATCCCGAAAAGATTGGGATCGAGCTGACCGTCCTGATCCACCTTAAGATTTCAGGGCCCGACCTCTGGAGGACGATGGACGATCTGGCAACACGTGACGAGGTCCGTTGCGTCTATTCCATCTCGGGCGATTACAACGCCCTCCTGTTCTGCAGGTTCAGAGATATGAAGCACCTGAATGAATTTCTGACGGAGACCCTGGAGATCAAATCTGTGGAGCGAAGCATGGTCCTGCCTGTCCTGAAAAAAGTGAAGGAGGATTTCGCGGTCCTCCGCAGGGCACCCCGACCCACGACACTCTGAAGAGCCGGACGATCGGATTTGCCCCAATTTCGCCCGTTGTTTGCCGCTCAGATCCCGGGAAAGGGTGGTTCTACAACAAGACCGATGCCAACCCGGAACTTTACTTGGAGCTTATGATGCCGACCACAAGAAACATCGTGCCGATTATGCAGAGGGCCCAGGTGATGGTGCCGCCCACCCAAAGACCGGCCTTTAAGAGGTAAGTGCCCGCCTCCGCTTGCCCGACGGAAATAAGAGTGTCCGCAAAAATCTGAAACGCAGAGGTGAACACGGCGAAGAGAGCCCCCGCGGCCAAGAATTTGGTCCCTATGACCGAACACTGCGCAAGTCTGGTGTAATAAAGCAATGTCAATACGGCGAGCCAGCCTAATGCTATTGCGGTGTATCCGCCAAGTATCATTAGCTCCCTTGATTTTTTTAGAACCTTCGAAGCTAAAAACGTTTGTGGACGAACATTTTCTGGAGATGGTGGCCCGGTCCCCACCCTACATCTGGAGCTTCCGCTCGGCCAACGCGTTTTTTATTATCTCCCTAGCTATTTCCACCAAGTCCGCAAATGTCCCGCGGCTGTACGCAAACGCGGAACTGTACCTCGCATCGGCGATAAATTGAGCGGCGGCCGCTTCCGGATGGGTGATCATCTTTTCTACAATAAACTTCTCGAACTCTCTCCTCAACTCGGGTTCCAGCGCCATTTCAACACCATTTGGGACATGGATATTGAGGGCAAATTTTTCCTAGCGAATCCACGCGTGTACAAGCCCAATCCCCCGTTAATAAATGGTTGGAGTTTCTTTTAAAGATAAAGCTTAACACATCGTACTATCTAGTCCTGTCTTCAACACACAAAGAAGGAATGCCTAATGCTCCAACAAACCCAGTTCTGAGGCAGAAGTTCTGAAGCATTTGCTCCTTTTTAGCGGCAATGGTATCGTCATGCATACCTTACCCATCTCACGTTATCCACGTAGAAAGTGCCGCTAGTTTCAATTGTAACCTTGAACGGATATTCGATAGCCGAAAGATCCGCTTCAAAATCATCCAGCGGAATTGTTATATCTTGCCAAGTGTTGTTCCCATCCCAACCATAGTTGTTGATATACCTAACGTGGGTCTGGGTTGTATCCTGTATTTCAACTTTTAGATTGGCAGGAGTCTTTACCCAGAATTTTAGGTCGCCCCCAGCATAGGCTGAGAGATCTTCAGGATTGTAGTATCCCCAGCCCGCCCAACTGCCAGCATTCGTCTTCGTTTCGAAACACTTGCTTCCCTCGGGCGGGGTCTCGCCTGTATACTCTGCATCGAAGCTCCCTTGATTGCCGTCAGACCATGTGTAAACCTTAGAAGTCCCTTCCTGCCAATGGCCGAAACCTGCATCGCTATACACCGCGTAGTACTCCACAGGCTGGGCAGCGGCTGTTATCGTCACCTGATTCTCGCTCCAGTCGCTTGCTGCCCCTCGCTCGTCGATCGCTCTCACCCTGATCGTATACGTGCCTTCTGCCGCCCACCGATGGGAAACGGTTACAACCGCACCGGAGTTAAAGTAGGGTGTAACGGTGAACCCATCCCCCCAATCGAAGAAATATTTTATCTTGTCCCCATCACCATCGGTCGCCCGCACCTGGAACTGAAGGGTGTCCTGAGTAGTCCCAGAGCTCGGCCATGAGAGCTGGCTTGGCTTGCTTGGGGCAACATTCGTCTCTCGATACGGAACCCTTTCTTGAATGCTCGAGACGTAGTAAGTGTTGGACATCTCCATCCGAAAGTTCTCAACGTTTTGGCTTGCTTCGATGTCAGAGGGGTTGTCCGAGTGAATCCTCCAGTCACGCTCTTTGTCTATATGAAACCACGCGAAAAGGTCAAACCCAGCCCACTCGTAGTCGTTTTCTCTGAGCTCACTGAACGTATCCGCAATCCACTCGTCTTTGTCATTAGCCTCCGAGGGAGCCCCCTCCTCTGAGCAGGCGAACTCCGCTAACATCAATGGCTTAATGTAGAAGTTTTCATTCAGGTTTTCGATCCACCCAGTGTAGAACCCGAGAAATACTTGTGAGAAGCTCTCCCACTGACTTCCGGCAAATGCCCCCTCGCCCCAATTGAACCCATCGACGCCTATCCAGTCCACATAAGCGTGGCCCGGGTAATAGTTCTGCCATCTGTTCCACGTTTCGTTGGGGATATTCCTATGATAAGGAGACCAGATCCACGTCACGTTCAGAGCATTCTCCTGTAGGAAAATGTTGTACACATGGCGCCAAGCGTCTACGTATCGCTCAGGGCCATCTGGCTTGGTTGGATCGCCGTAGCCGTTGAGAGTTCCTCCACCATTAGCAGAGCCACTCCAGCAGTACCAGTCGCCGTTCATCTCGTGGGCGAACCTCAAAAAGAGAGGGTAGCGCCACTTTCTAGCCGCGTGCGCCCAATTTCGAATGTAATCATCGTACTGCCCAGCAATGATGTTATCGAGTGGAATGTTCTCAATGCCGCTAGCCGTCCAAATTTGAGGTTGCCAAGTAATGTAGGGGATAGCGCCCTCTTCCCGAATGATCTCGCAAATGCGCCTGGGGAACTGAACAAAGTTGACACTGCCATCATCCTTCCCAGCCCAGTTGGCGAAGCCTAGGACAACAGAAAGTTCCTTCTGGGCTATCGACTCAAACTCTCTGATGTTTTCGCGGAGCGGTTCAGGTTTGATTTGGCTGGGATGTTCCCACTCGTAGTCGCCGGTCGCTGGGTCGCCATACCACTCCACCACGAAAGCCCCTGTGTAACTTCCCGAAGTAGGTGTGAGTTTGTCATAGGGAGGCAACGCCGGGAGCACGATGTTGGTAGCACTAACCAATGTTGCACCTGAGGATTTATGTACGAGAACCGCTCTTACTGTCTTTCCCTCAAAATTCTCCGACACGAGGGCTACGAGCCTTCCACCTGGCTCGAAGACATCAGCGTTTGGCATGGCGATTAAATTGTCATATTCAATTGTTTGGGAGAGTCCATCCCCCTCGATGATTACTCTCAAATATTTAGTTGAAATCGATGAACCGCCGAGATTGGTGAAAATAAGTGCTAGCTCGCCCTCCTGCTCGCCTCCTCGGAGCTTTATTCCCTCCAGATCGGGCGCTGGTTGTGAGGGCAACACGTCTGAGAGGGATACTGCCACGACGCTCGCTGCAGCTATCACCAAGCCTATCAGCAAAACTGTCACCATAACTGGTGAGACGCCCGTGTTTTCCGATCCGATTTTCCAAACACGCCGAGGCGAGCGAGCCATCACTTACCCCTTTTTATTTATGTGTGATATTCCATAACTAATTAGTGGTCTCACATGTTACACAACGGTTGGAGAGCTGGCGAGCAGGGAGTAACACCAGTGGTCGCAACGCTCTTGCTCATAGGGCTGACGATAGCGGCTGTTAGCGTGGTTGCGGTCACCGTGGGGCAAATGCAGCCCAGCGGTAGGGCG
The DNA here is from genome assembly GCA_964564905.1 of Hadarchaeota archaeon (SeqCode). GTDB lineage: Archaea > Hadarchaeota > Hadarchaeia > Hadarchaeales > Hadarchaeaceae > B75-G9. The sequence goes on from CAZMCI010000055.1 coordinate 4,746, forward strand.
CCCCAAGTGGAGTTGGGCAATATAAGAGCCGAGCTGATTCAGGGAGATGCCGATAATCTGGTGACGCGGGTTTCGTTCGTTCATAAAGGAGGAGAGCCTCTCAAGGCAAATGAGCTCAGGGTGACTATTCATGGGGTAAACAATCTAGGTGACGAGGGCTCAACCTCGATAAGCACCACATCTGATGCTTCGATAAAGTTTGGTGACGATACCGCGTGCGTGCTCGCGAACTGGCAGGACTTTTCAACACCGCGGGGCGAGCCCTATTATCCTAGTGGAACAGAGGTTGAGATATTCATAGTTCACGACCCCTCTGGTACTCTTCTAGCGAATGTTAGCACTACGGTTGGTGGGCGGGTTTTTCCCGTGTACGGCGATTCTGGTATACCATTCGGAAGCGAGGTCTGGACATGGTCTGATGGTGGATCGGGAAGTTTCAACGGAGATTACACCGGCGAGACCCCGCCCGAGGGAAGCAAGTGTTTCGAAACGAAGACGAATGCTGGCAGTTGGGCGGGCTGGGGAGTGTTTCTGGTTTATCCTTCTCACCACACCGTTGACTTATCATCCTACAGTTCCCTCAAATTCTGGGTGAAAACACCCGCGGACTTGAAGGTGGAGATAGAAGCTCCAGAGGGGACCACACAAACCAAATGGATCAGCAATTACGGCTGGGACGGAACAAACACTTGGCAGGAGATAACCATTCCCGCAGGCGACTTCACGAATTTGGATCAGGTCTATTGTCCGTTTAAAGTAACAATCCCAACTAGCGGAACTTTTTATGCTGACTACGTGCGCTGGGTTTAGCGAGCTTGTAGAGCTCAAGAAGGGCATGAACTTGCTGAGTTCAGAAGCTTGGCATGTTGCGGTTGGTAATGTGGCCGATAACGTGTTCATCAACCGGCCAGTGAATCGCAAAAATGCACTCACAAGTTCGAGGCTATCTTCAGCATGATCAAGGAAAACGATTATTCGGAGCCATCCAGAAGCTCGATCCCCACCACATACCCAGATCATTCCTCCAAGAACGAGGTGCTCTCCCAAACCGAATAAACGCTACTATCTTCAAGAAATCGTGACAGGAACATCCTTGAATTCCCTGACGAAGTAGATATCCCTTACGCCCGATGTTGGGTCCTTACCGTGAATCGTGAGCCACAAATTTTGAGGATCGACTGATACATAAGATGTGTCGTCGTACCTACCTCTCTACTGTGCGCAAAAGCTTTTTGACCTCAGTGGGCTCTTCCCCTCGCGCGCGCAAGGGGCTTCCGCTTTTCCTTCGCGTTACGTCCCCACCGCCTCCACCCAAGGAGCGTTTCGCGGAAGCTTTCCCCTTTCGAGTATTCCGGGGCCCTGTTTCCGCTCACCGGATTCGATCCCCTTCCCGGAGGGCATCCTTCAGCCGCGCGACCTGGT
>CAZMCI010000056.1:0-4808 GCA_964564905.1 Hadarchaeota archaeon (SeqCode)
AGATAGGATATTCTCGTCCGGGTTTGATCTGGCGGTAGAACCGCTTTGCCTGCTGTTTATTCGCCGAGTAGAGCTCGACGCCAGGGTCGCCCCGCAGGAATCGCTGGAGCCCCTCGTACTCGTGGTCGAGAATTCGGCGCTTGATGTGCGTCAGCCCCACGAGCTTCGCTTTAACAACCTTCCGCACCTCCACTTTCCCACCGTTTCTTCCTCCGGGATCCCATTCAAGCCCTTTTTGGACACCCGTCACCGAAAGCACCTGCCGCCGTTTTTCCTCTCTCTTGGCTCGAATAGTCCTTTCCAAAAAGAACAAGTCTAGTTTTTACCAACAAATCGCTTTTTTGAGGGCGAATCGAAAACGCACATTTTGATTTTTCTTCAACCGAATGATACGTTCTCAATTTGACTCCTTTTTTCATGCCCCCAGATCGAAAATAGCCCGGCTAATGTCTGGTTTTCCGCTTTTCCCACGCTCACGCACGGGATCTTGGGAAGTTAGATAAAAATCTTCTCGTTCCGAGTGCCGGAAACGGGGGCGCTCCAGAAATTGAAACTGGCGAAAGAAATTTAAGCCAAAAAGAGAACAATTAATTGCTTTTGGAGGCTGTTCTGAGGGGCTGCGGGGTGAATAAACCCCAAAAGGCTGAAAACGTGCCGTATATATCCAAAATAGAGTTGAGAGGTTTCAAGTCATTTGGAAATTCAAAGGTCAGCATTCCCCTATCAAAAGGACTCACAGCAATCGTTGGACCGAACGGACACGGCAAGAGCAATATATTTGACGCCATATCCTTCGTGCTGGGCGAGATGAGCGCCAGAAGTATGCGGGCTAAACACCTCTCAGATCTCATCTATTGGGGAGATAAAAAGCACGGATTTCGACCAGCACCATTTGCCGAAGTATCTCTTCACTTCAACAACGCGGACGGAAAAATCCCGATAAATTCAGAAACTGTGGTGATCTCCAGACTGGTCAAACGCGACGGCGAGTGTATATATAAGATAAACAACAGGCGGGCTAGCCGACAGGAGATCATGGACATTTTAGCCCCGAGCATGGCAAGTCCGGGAGGCTATAATTTCATCAGACAGGGAGATGTGGGGAAATTTGTCAACATGAACTCGATTGACCGCAGGTTGATCATAGACGAGCTCGCAGGGGTAGCCGAGTACGACGAGAAAAAACAGAAATCCATGATGGAACTCCAGAAGGTGGAAGCTAACCTCAGCACAGCAGGTGTGCGTCTTCAGGAGATCTCGAACCAGCTGGAGAGGTTAAAGGCGCAGATGGAGACAGCGCTCCTGTACAAGCAATTGACGAGAGAACTCGACGAGATCAACGCCATGCTCATTTTAGCAAAAAAGAAAACTCGAGAGAAAAAACTCTCCAACCTAAAGTTGAGAATCGAAAAGTTGAACACAAACATCAAAAAGCTGAAGGAAAAACACCAAGCCCTCATGGTGGAGATGAAAAAATATGAGGAGAAAATTGAAAAGCTGGACGATGCCATCGAGGAAAAAAACAATGCCGATGTTCTTGAGGAGACGAGGATGACCCGGGCGCAGATCAGCGCTCTGAATGAGCTGATGAACACCACATCGAGAAAACATTCCGAGATCGGCAAAAGGATAGCTGAATTGGCTAGACGTGTCAAGGAAAGGGAGCAATCTGAAAGAAGCGATATTTCGGAAAAAATTGTCAGCTTGGCATCAAAATTCAAAGAGCTTCACGAGAGATTCAATACTCTAAATCGATCCTTTGGGGAAAACAAATCCATCGATGCGGTGGAAGACCTTCTGCACCAACTAAAGATCGTCCTAGATGAACTCAACCCGGTAATCGACGAGATCTCAAAGCGGTACTATCCCCACCACCGACCATCTCTTTCACCCCCGGGAGAACCCTCGGCCGCTGACCTGCGTGCTGAGCTTATTGGGTTAAAGAGAACACGGACAGAACTTGAAGAACAGATCTCGGAATTGCATCAGAAAATCAAAAACGCTCAATCCAAGCTGAAGAACGCGAGCAAGCTGGAGGAGGAGATCCGAACCTCAATAAAAACGTTGCGTTCTGAGAAAAATCAACTTCGGATAAAAACATCAAAACTCACGGCAAAAGCGTATGCGCTGGATGAGAAGATAAGAGAGCTCGAAAGCGTGCTCCAAGAAACGTTGGGGGAGAAAGCATCGATCAAAGCCGAATTGAGCATCTTGGAGGAAGAGATGAAAAGGATCAATGTGGATGTAACTCTTCCAGAAAAATTAGACACTAAGACTCTCGAACGAAAAGCGGCCGAAATAGAATCCAAAAAGAACTCACTTGGAGAGGTCAATTTCAGCGCTGTTAGGGATTTTAGAGAGACGGAACGAAGGTACAACTCCGAAAAAATGAAATACGACAAGCTTATGGCGGAAAAAGAATCGTTGCTGAACTTCATGCGTAATATCGACGAAAAAAAGAAGGAGGTATTTATGAAGACCTTTAATGAGATCTCCCGAAACTTTAAAGAAATCTTCAGTCAGTTGTCACCAGGAGGCGAAGGAGAACTGATCCTAGAAAACGAGGAGTCTCCATTTGATGGTGGAATAGAGATAAAAGCAAGACCACTGGGGAAAGACACGACCATAGATGCGCTTTCTGGAGGAGAACGTGCTCTCACCGCTCTAGCACTTATCTTCGCCATACAGCGGTATCGCCCCACGACATTTTATGTGCTGGACGAGGTAGATGCTCCTCTCGACCCACAAAACAAAAAACGTGTAGCTGAAATGTTGCACGAGTTCTCACGCGAATCTCAGATGGTGGTCATAACGCTGCACGACGCCATAATGTCCGTAGCCGATAGACTTTTTGGTGTAACGATGGACAAAAATGTTTCCCACCTTTTGTCGGTAGAACTCTCGGGCTTGGGGGGGTGAAAGAGATGACCATACTCTCGGATCATCCCATCCGAGCACTGTTGGAACTTGTCCAACAGCACAAGCTTGATCCCTGGGACGTCGATATAGAGAAGCTCACCCACCTTTATCTGGAGCGGATTGGAGGGCCGGAAGAACCGGATCTCAGAGCATCGGGACGGGCGCTTCTCTCCGCTTCCGTGCTCCTGCGAATAAAATCAGCATACACCTTAAACGGGAACGGTAGGACACAGGCGCCCGAAGAAAGCATCGACGAGAGTTTCGACCTCGATTTTCCTGACCTTGGGGAAATAACGCTTGTTCAGAATACTCCAAGAAAAATAACCCTTGTGGACCTGCTTGGCGCGCTTCAGGAGGCATTGGAGGAAATCCCGGTCAAAAAGATACCCCGGAGCAAAAAAATGGAAAAAATTGTCCGATTCCTCAATGAGTACGACGTCAACATAGAGAAGCACATCGACGAACTTTATAATCGTATACTTTCCCTCGCGACCTCTGGCGAGAAGATCACGCTCGCCAGACTCGCGGAAGAGCCTACCAAACTCTCCATCGCCAGAACATTTCTCCTTTTGCTCTTCCTCTACGCCAACAAGAAAATTGTGTTAAAGCAAGAAGAACTTTTTGGCGATATCGTGGTGTCGTTACCTGAACAGGGGGGAGAACATGGGAGCAAAGCAGGATCGATCGATGATTGAAGCTGCGCTCTACGCAGCGGATCATCCGCTGACACTGAAGGAGATCCAAAAAATACTGAAAACTTCATCCGAAACGTACGTTCGGAAACTGATTCACGAGCTAAGGGTCGAATACGAAAAGCGTGGAAGTTCCATTAAACTCGTTGAGACAAGCAAAGATACTTTCAAGTTTCACCTCGATGACGGATATGTGAAAAAGTTAGGCAGGATCATCCCAAAGACAAAAATTTCTCGAGGGGCGCTGAAAACCTTGGCCATGATAGCATACAAACAAAATCTTTCCCAGGCAAAACTTGCCGAACTCCGGGGAAACAGGGCGTACGGTCATGTCAAACAGCTGTTGGCTCTGGGATTCATCGAGTGCAGGCGATTTGGCCGCACACGTATGCTCCGGACGTCACGTAAATTCGCGGATTATTTTGGTTTTCCGGACGATGTGGACCTCACGCGCGAACTCATCGAGGAAAGGCTCCGATAGGTTCTTTAACAAGCGTGTCAAACTGTTCCACCGGTGTCCTCATGGGGAGATGGCAAGGAAGATCGACCAAAAAACCCAGCGGCGGACGTATATGGCCGAAAAGAGCCAAACGGAAACGGGAGATCGGCAGCGAATTCACCGAACCTAAACTTGGTCCCCGACGGCATGTCAGGATACGAACTTTCGGTGGCGGTGCTAAATTGAATCTTCTGTCCACCGACACGGCGAATGTTATAAACCCAAGGACTGGCCGTGCGCAAAAGGTGAAAATTCTAACAGTCGTGGAGAACCCCGCCGATCCGCACTTCGTCCGCAGAAACGTGCTGACAAAGGGAGCCATAATCGATACCGAACTCGGGAAAGCTCGGATTTCCAGTCGGCCCGGGCAGAGCGGTGTCGTTAACGCTGTGCTGCTAGAGGAGAAAAAAGTAGAACCGCAGGGTATTTGACACTCCCCGCGAATAAATTTCGGGGGATTCTTGGAAGCTCACGCCCGAACCTCCAATGGGTGTGCCACCGTCCCGTTAATGACTCCTGCGGAGAATTTTCCTCCCCGAACGAGCCCTCTATATTAATTATAGTGTTATTGGTCCGCGAACGCTCTGCCTGGGATGCCGTGTGCCGAGGCCCACCCCCCGGTTTCACGGGGCGCGTTTCCTTTGGGAAGCAAAACCTCGGCGGCCGCCTGCCTCACACCCGCGGGGTCACTCAGGTGC
>CAZMCI010000057.1:0-4735 GCA_964564905.1 Hadarchaeota archaeon (SeqCode)
ATCGAGTACAAGGCGAACTGGCGCGGCATTCGGGTGGTCGAGGTGAGCGAGGCCTACACCTCCCGGCGGTGTTGGAAATGCGGAGCGATTGGAGTTCGGAGCGGAAATCACCACGGGTTGTTCGAGTGCCCCCGATGTGGCCTACTTGAGAACGCGGACAGAAACGGTGCCCTCAACATAGGCAGACGAGCCCTGGGCTACATGTCTAGGGTAGGGGTTGTCGTGAACCAGCCCGGAACTGAGGTATTGTCATCCAGTGGACTTGGTAGTGTCGTTCAATTTCTGACCTCAGAAGCTCCGCCATTTAGGACGGAGTAGTTCACCAAGCTAACACCGTTTTTTTGGAAAACACCGACCGTTCAAAGTCAAAACAATTTTTATCTCTCTTAGAGTAAGATGATTATCGATAGCCCCGTGGGGTAGACCGGCTCTGGACCGGGCCCAATGGTCAATCCTGGCGGACACTCATAAAGCCGCAATCTGGATCCGTCGACGGGAGTTCGAATCTCCCCGGGGCTACCACTCTATATTTCGACCACGATTGCAGTGTTGGTGTCTACAATGCCTTTTACTTTGTGGATTCCTTCCACAACCGTGCTGGTCAGCATGTCCAAGCTTGGTGCCTCTACAAGTACTATTATATCATATGGCCCGGTGACGATGTGTACGGACTTGACCCCGGGTAATTTTTGTATTTCCTTCACCGCCTGCTTTACCTTTCCAATTGCAGCCGTTATCAAAATGTATGCCTGTGTCATCGGGTCCCCAGCACTCTTCGGTCTCAAAGCTTAAAAATATGTCTGAGCTGGGGCCTATCCACCGGACTCCTTGATGGAGAGCTTTTTGTTCAGGACCAGTTCCGCTGCCCTCACGACCGAACCGTTGGACCCTATGGCCTTCGCGATTTGGTTTTTGGGCACGTAAACTACGATTTCTCCTCCTTGCTCCTCAATCCTATCTATGGTGACTCCCAGCATCTGCTTGAGTTTCTGTGCAGTCTCCGCTTCCACTCGCTCGCCCTACACCAGATTTAATGACTGATTTTAAAAGGTTTCCGAAAGTTGAGAGTTGAGCTGGTACTCAAAGTTTATCCTCCAGTTCTTTTCCATGGATTCTCTTATTCGGTTGTATATCCCCGGAACATGACCTGCTCCAACTACCCCCACCACCTTGAGGTCTTCGGAGAGGAGCATGGCTAATTTTGAGGCCATGTGAGCGTCCCGCTCCTGAATCAGGACCTCATATGAAGTTGGAGAGGCATGTTTGAGTTCCTTCAAAAGGTGTTCGACCACATGTTCCTCTGTGAGTTTATCTAACTCGAAATGTCCACCAACTGGCATGAGGGACACCAGCATCTCCCCAAATAGTCTGAGTTTTTCACGTAACCCCATCCGCATCATGAGCCGGTGGAGCGTGATCTCCACGGGTTGGTCTATCAGCTCGATTCTAGCACCCACCCTCCTGGCGTGTCTGATGGCAACCAGCATCTCCTCTCCCGCCGGCATTCCGGTCTGGCGCGAGAACTTTTTCTGGAGCAGATGGAGCATGCTCTCCATGAGAAACGATCTCGGCCTAGCGCGCATGGCGTCGAGCGGGCTCGTTCTGTTTCCTTTCTTGATCAAGGCCGCATATCGGGCAGGACACAGTTCCACGGCGACGACATCTGGCCGCTCTTTCGTAATGACATCTTCCACCTCCCTCACGCTTTTTGGGAGCACGTGGGCCACACCCACGAGAAAAAATTTATCACCGAGTTTTTTGAGCACCTCTGACACCCACGACCTTGTATGCTAGAAGCAGGTCAGTGCCCACCCGTTCGACTTTTGTGAGTCTGACCCTCACACCGTTTCTGACCTTTGGGAACCCCAGTCCTTCGACCAGAGATCTCGCTTCCCTCCCTCCGACTATCCACGGAGCAATGCTTACACGCACCTCGTCCACCAACCCGTGTTTTAGCATTTCCCAGTTCAGGATGGATCCCCCCTCCAACAACAATTTTCGAATGCCCATCGAGTAAAGTTCCTTCATGAATTTTGGCAGATCGACTTTTTCCCCACCCATCACGACGATTTTTGCCCCCGATGAACACAGTTTCCTGATTTTTTCCCTGCTCGCACGACTGGAAACTGCGATTATCGTCGGTGCAGATCCGTCTAAGACCTTGGCGCGTGGCGGTGTCTTCGCCTCTCCATCGACGATCACACGGACCGGATTTTTTCCGTGCACCCGCCGCACGGTCAGTGAGGGATCGTCCGCGAGGACCGTGCCAACTCCGACCATGACTGCGTCGACTTCGGACCTGAGTCGGTGAAGACGGTCTAGGTCTTTTTTACATGAGATCCTGCTGTCTCCTCCAGTCGTGGCTATTTTGCCGTCGAGAGTCATGGCGGCATTTAGTATGACGTATGGACGGGTCATCTGAGCGCCCAACGAAATATCGCTCCAGCACACTTAAGTTATTTCCAGAAGGGGCCAGGGCCGGGAGTTTCGCGCGGAATCACCGCGATTCGAACCCGAGACGCGGGCTCCACAGGCCCGAATGTTAACCACTACACCACCCTGGCCACATCCAAAAATTGATGTTGCAGTTATTTAGGCTTGTTTGCGGGACCTATTCCTCTTCAAGTTCTTCTTCGAGTTTTTCGTTGGTTTCCTCCTCCGGTTCCCTGATCGTGTCGCGTATGTAATTGCGGACAAGTTTAGAGACACGATCCCGGAGCTCTTGATCTTTTTCAAAGCGTTTGAAGTAGTCGTCCTTCAACCATCCCCAGTTGTCTGGTTTTTTTATCTTGAAAGTTATTTCAACCATTCGACACCACAAAAAACAACAGAAACAGGAGTATGTAAAACTTGTGGTGCGACGGGTACTCACTCCAATAGCTCGCTACGGATCTTACCATGAATTTTAATTCCAGCCGTTTCCGCTATGGAATCTCAAGCCAACTTTTGGACAGTTGAGGAACTTTCTGACGCCAGTGGTGCAGGGGGTGGGATTTGAACCCACGAAGGCCTTCGCCACGGGGTCCTAAGCCCCGCACCTTAGACCAGACTTGGCTACCCCTGCGCATAAAATTCGATTTTCTGGCACTTAAGTTAACTTGGCTACCTATCAAGATCCTTCAGGAAAAACTACCACATCTTGCCAGGTTTGTCTCTCCCCCATGCGTCGCGTTGGGCCATCCGTTCGTAACGCGCCTCTTTTTTCGCTTTCTTGTAGCAGTTTCTACAATAGAATTTCCCCATGGTTCGCTTTGCGCAACTTTTGTGGATCTCCACGTCACAGGTGGCGCATTTCACGGTGGGGGGTTTCAGAGGTTTTCCGCATATTGGGCAGTCGGTCACGAGGTCACCCGAACCGAAACTAATATGGGACGCGAAAGATAAAAATTGTGAGCAAGTATCTGGGAACAACTCCGCGGCTGATAAGGAAAGACTTATATGGATGTCGAAGTTCCTCTTAAGAGGAGGCATGAGATGGGAAACGCAACAGGTAGCCCCATGCTGATACTGGGTGGCGTTGGAGCGATCATATGGTTGATTGGGGCAGTACTGGCGGTGTTCACAGGGTCCATCGGAATTATCGTGCTTGGAATTGGAGTTCTCCTGACTTCATTTGCCGGGTTTGGATTGTGGCAGAGCACGAAGGACGGATTAGCGATATTTATGTTTATCATGGCCTTGATCGGCGGGATACTGCTGATGGTCGGTGGCATACTGGCGGTAGCCGGCGTGGGTGTGAGCATCTTCAATCCTCTTGGCGTGGGCATATGGGTGATGGGCGCAGGTCAGGCGTTGTTCGCGGTTTCTTTGATAACTCTCGGGCTCTTCATGAACAAGTCCCAGTTCAGGTTTAGGGCACAGATGTTTGGGATGGATCTCACACAACCAGCGATGATAACGTCTCTAGCAGGAGGATGCGCGGCTCTCGGTGCTGCGATAACCGTAACTGCTCCGGCCGCTTTGCTGCTGGCGATATTGTTCTTCTTGGAGAAATAGTGTCGGATGGGGCCAATTCGTCTCAGGACCGAGGAGCAAGCGGATGGAGTTATTCTAGACTGGCTTCCTCTTTGGGGGCCGGTAGAGCGATTATTGGGGCCCGTAGAGTTTCCCGCTCAAAGTGGCGAAGAGGTTTTCCCCGACTTGGTATATCTGACGTGATTTTTCGATATTCATAAATTTGCCATCGAATATTCCATCATCTGCGTATGCCGCTACCACCTCTCCCACGAAAAGGGTGTGGTCCCCCGTAGTGTGTTGAGCCACGAGCCTGCATTCCAGATGAGCCACGCATTCCTTGATTATAGGAGTTTTGACAATTTTGGCCGCTTCAGGTGTTAGTCCAAATTCAGAAAATTTATCATGCTGCCTGCCTGAGACCGTGCCACAGTTTATCGCTTTGTCCAAGATCTGCAAGGATGGAATATTGACCACAAATTCGTTTGACTTAGAGATGAGTTCGTGGGAATACCTCTTGGGAGCCACGAGGATGCCCACCAGCGGTGGATTGATGGAAAGCGGGACGGCCCACGCCACCGTAATTATGTTGGGCTTTCCGGTTTTCGGGTCCATGCAACTGACCAGGACGACCAGTTTGGGGTATATCATCCTATATGCCTTGTTAACTGGTGCTTCCTTTTTCATTTTGCCCCTCCTGATTTTATGGGATGACCAGATATTTGTCCTTTGCGAGGATGAATGTCCCATCGTTCAACGATCACATCCGAGACGAGAGCGG
>CAZMCI010000058.1:0-4377 GCA_964564905.1 Hadarchaeota archaeon (SeqCode)
GGTCGATGCGCACCAGCGCACCGGGGATTGTTATCTTAGGCACGGCACTCCTCCTTTCTGCACGATTTTTTTGCTCCACGCTTCCCGTAGAGCCTCGCCGAAAATGAAGTTACTATCGCTATAAGATCCTCGAGGAGTTCCTCGTTCGGGCTTTTTGACTCGTTTTCTTCCATAATTATGATTTTTACCCCGTAGGAAGCGAGGGCATCCTTCAGATATTCGAAGCCGAATCTCGCCAGTCGATCTTTGTACTCCACCACAACTGCATCTATCTCGCCCTTTCGGGCAAGCTTGAACAGCTTCCCCAATCCCTTTCGGTTCTCGTTCACTCCAGAAGCCACATCTTCGATTATATCGATGACTTTCAATTTGTTCGTTGCGCAGTAACTCAGTAGCCTTTCCCTCTGTCTGTTTAGGTTCCCAGCATCCTGTTGTTTCTTTGTTGAGACTCTTGCGTAAATGGCCACCCCAGCAGGTCTTTTTTCTATGATACCCATCAGTCTGTCCAGCTCTGCTCTCTCTACATGCCGATGTTTTCCAATCCTCACGCCTTTTATCACGCCTTGGTCGATGTACTTCCGCAGGGTATGGGGGTGTAATCCCGTGTGCTTGGCGGCCTCTTTCATTCTCATTAGTGGCATCAATTGTATTAGTATTGGCAACTGTTACTCACCCCCTTTATTTCCTGAAGCTCCACCAGCAGCTCTGAGAGACGAATCAGCTTTCTGCGGGTCTCCCCATCCTTGGGTATTGAGTTCAGACCATTCGGCTGGGCGGTCAAAAGTATCCATGTGGACTCGCTTATCGCTCCAGCCCTGTGCAGCTCCTCAAAGAATTTTCTCAAATCAACCCCGTCGAAAGCATCGAGCCGTGCACGGAGGCAGGCCATCCTCAAAAAATCTGCTTCCTCCACCATGAACTCTCTCAGCGCCAACAGCTCATCTTTTAATTTGACTAGGTCTCGAACCGCGAAACGCATCCAGTCAGCACGAGTGGGGCCACCTTTCCTTGCGTTGCCAAGCGATCGAGCTAGCTCAGACGCCGCTCTTCTGAGGGCCGCGATAATTTTTTTCAAACGCCGGTAACGCGCCTCATCGTTTTTTACTGCCTGCAGCAGCGCCTCCAGCATCGGGTCGAGCTTCCGCCACAGGGGACTGGCTTTCTCTGGGGAAAGCGGTAACTCCAAAATGCCATCCACCGCTGCGACCAAAGCATCAAACGTGAGTGACCGATTCGTCCTCACCTAACTCCCTCAGCTCATCCTCAATTTGTGTCAATCTCCGCTCGTGCCCCCGCCGACGTTTTAGTTCGGATCTGATGCTCTTCAAGAGTTCCACTTCGGCTAGGAGCAGGAGCCTCGGAATGGAGAAAGCACGACTCCTCCTGTGCCGGCTTTGCTCAAAGAGAACCAGCCCCACATGCCACGCTGCTCCCAATGCCAGCGCAATCAACAGCGCGTTCAACTCGCCCGTCAGTGGTTTGAGGACAGGTGATTTATAAAAGGATAAAACTCGGCCACCTGAAAAATCAGAGCTTGCACCACTTCACGACGCTTTTAAAGAGTTCTTCCCCGTCTGCGGGTTTCAAAATAAATTCATTTCCTCGTTTCTGGTACCGAATCACAACACGCTCTGGGTCGGCCTGTTCCGGTTTGAACCGGCTCAGCTCGCTCAACTTCACCGGCATCGATATCAATCCAGTCTTGAAGTGCATGGAATAAGGCGCCCGCACATCTCCCATGGGCTTGATTATCGAAGCGTCGAAAAGGACCTTATCGACACGCATCTCCTTCTTGACCGCATCCGATGTGGTAAGGCCAGGACACCTTTCAGACACCCGCGACTCCACAAACCTCACGATATCCGCATAAAAGCTGAACATATTTCTCTCCCTGTGTTCCGTCCTGAGACGCTTTGGCACGTACTCTGCAGGGAGCCCGTGATCCTTAAACTGTGCCCACAGCTGAAAACCTCTGGAGCCAGAAAATTTCAACGCTGGTTCGATCCCAAACTCGGAGAGAACCTCGTGCGCCGCCTCGACGACCCGCTTTAGGTCGTGTGGAGAAACATTTTTACCCGCGTCGAGATCGATCACAAGCCAGTCTGGGCGATCCCTTCCAATCCCGTGAATATATGGAACAAAATCGATCCCGTGAACATCTATCCATTTTTTCACATCCTCCGCGCTCCTTATCCTGATATACTTGGGACCGATCTTACGCTGGAGCCAGGCCCTTCCAGTAAAAAGCCTGAACACCGACACCCAGCGGTCGCGGAGGAACCCAAGCAGCGTGTCGACGACGTGTGGATAGTATCTCCTCGCCCGGTAGACCTTGAGGTAATCTGGATTGAGCTCCTCTTGGATCTGACGCCACCGTTTCTCGAAATAGGCCCTCCCCTCCTCCGTGATGGCGTATTCCCCGTTCCGTTCTGCGACCATGTTCTTTTTGACGAGCGAACTAAGGAGTTTTCTCGTTTCCTCATCCGAAAATTTTCGTCCAGCGTCGCGACTGACTTTTTCCTTGATGTGTTCCAGGTCCACGAACTTACCCAGACGCTTGATGGCCAAGGAAGTAAGTACGTGATCTTCCGGGGTCGCCCTCGGCATCACTCCACCGATCACAAGTCTTTCAGTCGCTCACCGAAAAGCTTCTCCGCACATCTCCAGCATACAAAGCTGGCCTTTGCCTCCCCTGGCTTGACGACTTTGAGATAAGCCGTATCATAGCTCATTATCTGGATGCCCTTTCCACACAGCTTGCACTTGGGCCCTTTCGTTCGCATACGAACCAGAAATAATCTTGAGCTCCAAAATTAATAACTTGCGCATCAAAACCGTAATTGGTAAAATGTTACCCATTTTGCATCCTCCCGGAATCGACCTAAACGAGCTTATGCAAATTCAGAACCGGATAGCAAAAAATGTCAAACGTGAAGACCACCTCAGGAAACTTGAGACCGTGGCAGGATGCGACATCTCCTTTGCCAGACACGGTATCGCTTGGGCCGCTTGTGCCGTGTTGGACTATAAAACTCTGGACCCGCTGGACCAGAAGGTGGAAAAAGTTCGTTTGAGGTTTCCGTATATACCAACTTTTTTGGCTTTCAGAGAGCTGGAGGGTATGCTGAAAACTGCCCGGAGGACAGAGGCCGATGTTTATGTGGTTGGGGCCCACGGTATCGCACATCCACGTCGGGCTGGGCTGGCTTGTCACCTGGGAGTGATACTGGATAGGCCAACCTTCGGGGTGGCCAAATCCAAGTTATGTGGAGATGCGAGCATGCCTCCAAACCGGAGAGGGTCCTACACGTTGTTGAAAGATGGTAGCGAGACGATCGGAGCCGTGCTCCGGACACTACCTGACGCAAAACCCGTTTATGTCAGCGTCGGAAACAAAATTTCGTTGAAAACTGCGATAAAGATAACCCTCCACACCACGCGCAAACATCGTCTTCCTGAACCCATTCAAGCTGCCCATGAGCTTGCCACTCGAGCCATGCGAAGGTAGCTTCCCCCGACCCCTCCGCACCATATTGTGGAGAAGGAATGTACCCGGTGCTGGAACCTCGGGGGATCGCCCTTAGACTTGTGCCTCCCACGCGCTTCACCCCATCACCGCTGGGAGGCCCGGCCTTTGGGGTGGGAGAAGCTGGCATAGTCCCTTATGTATCAAGTTATGGTCTCAACCCACGCGCGCGTGGCCAAGTACATCGCTGGTCATGAGAAAGTGGATGCGAGTTCCTGGAACACTGAAAACCCATTGACACACCAAGGTGGTTTGCGGAGATTACCTTCCAAGAGATCTTGATCGTTCTTCCTGCTCTCATCAGCTTTTTGTCGATTCGCGTTGTTAGCATCGTCTTTAGCCCGGAGTACCTTTTCTCCCCATCAAGCGGACCTCCAGCTTCCGCCATGTTCCTGTTACGAATTGTCCAAGCTCTTCTATTGGTTCTCGTAGCCGGGTGCGTGATCGGATTATACATCACCTGGAAGCTCGCAGAAGTTGTCGCAGGACACGAACCCCTAAGCGGTTTTACTACTCACGCTTGGCCGAAAGGTTCAACTGCACGTTGGTTCGCTTTCGGAATGATTCCCATCCTGAGCATATACTTTGGATGGTGCGTGGCAGGGGTAGTTTCGGCCCATGTGGTGATGAGGAAGTGACCTTTCTCCCTAGATGAATTTGGGAACCTCCGTGCATTTTACACGGAGGAAGAGCCCTCAGCATCTTTGCAGGATTGCACTGTTTTAATTTTGACCATCACCGAAGTTTTGATAATCGCCATGTCAGTGGTGATTTTCTCTCTCAGGCACGCACGGAATTGACACTCCCCGCGAATAAATTCGGGGGATTCTTGGAAGCTCACGCCCGAACCT
>CAZMCI010000059.1:0-4283 GCA_964564905.1 Hadarchaeota archaeon (SeqCode)
GATGAAGATGGCTTTCGACAACTTCGATTCCCCTGCCAGTACTTCGTGGAGGGTCACCTCTTGTTCCTCCAAGCTCAAGAGGAGCCCGAGGTTTGCCATCATTATGTCCGCATCCAAAAGCACCACCTTCCGCTTGAGTTGGGCCATTGCCACGCCAACGTTTGCAACCATCGTGGTCTTACCTGTGCCACCCTTGCTTGAGGCGAAAACGATTATCCTCGCCATTTCATCCACATGATTTAGTTTTATAACCAAATAACTATGTTTAGGGACGATGAGAATTGGTTTAATCGCAGATGTGCACTCGAATCTCCAGGCCTTCCGAGCGGTGATCGAAGACATGCCAAGACTTGACAAAACCATCTGCGCTGGAGATCTGGTGGGGTACGCGGCCGAACCAAACGAAGTAGTAAACTTGGCAAAATCGAAGCGCTTCCTAACGGTGATGGGAAATCATGACCACGCAGCCCTGACCCGCGATGTCAGGGGATTTAACCCGATCGCGGCTAAGGCTGCGTTGTGGACCGCCGACAAGCTGACCGCCGAAAACGCGAGATTTTTATCAAAACTGCCAGCCCGCTTGGAACTGAAACTGGGGAAGCACAGAATTTATGTGGTTCATGGGAGCCCACGTGACCCGCTCAGCGAATACGTCTTTCCAGATATACCAAATTACGAACTCGCTCGGATCGTACAGGATCTCGATGCTGATGTGGTTATACTCGGTCATACCCATGTCCCCATGAACCGGATGATACTCGGAAAGCTTGTAATCAATCCGGGCAGCGTCGGGCAGCCACGTGACCGTGACCCCAGAGCAAGTTACGCTATTCTTACCCTCGGAAAAAAGATCAAGGTAGAACACAGACGTGTGGAATATGACCCCAGAAAAACCGCCGAAAAGATAAAAGCAGCTGGTCTGCCCGAAGAACTGGCAGCAAGATTATTCTTTGGGTGGTAGAGCTGGCGAAAAGCTCGGGAACGAAGATTGCGGCTGAGATTTCAATTGCTGAACCGCGAGAACTCGCTCGTTGACGACTATGAAATCACGAATGGAGATCACTGCACTGAATGGAATCAGGACATTTCCTTGGTGGTCCTGAGGCACCCCTTTCAGGGCCTCTCTCGAAAAGGGCCTTACAACCAAGGAATATATCTTACCATCCTTTTCATCAAACAATATGTCCACAAGTCTTCCAAGCTGAAGCCCACGGTCTGAGATGACCCCCATCGATCTAAGCCTGTTTGCGGGTAGCTGAGCCAAGAGTATCCCGCCTTAAATTACACCTCAAACTTAAAAAGCTTAATAGTATATCCTTCCAGGCTCGGATGCCATCTGTTTGCTTTTCCTCTCCGCAAAGGTCGCATAGGACTTTATGACTTCCGGTGTTATGGACGGCTTCATTCCCTTCATGGCTTCCCGGAAATTCGCCATCTTGACCTCTTTGGCTTTCATATCCTTCCGGAGAGCCAGCATGGCCGCCTCCCTGCACAGGGCCGCTATGTCGGAGCCAGAGTATCCTTCCGTCTCCTTGGCAAGCAGTTTTAGGTTCACATCCTTGGCCAGCGACATTTTCTTGGTGTGGATCTTCAGGATCTCCAAACGGGCTTTCTCATCGGGGGCCGGAACCAAAACCAGCCGATCGAAACGTCCGGGGCGAAGCAATGCGGGGTCTATCAGGTCCGGACGGTTGGTGGCACCGATCACCACCACGTTTTCAAGTTTCTCCAATCCGTCGAGCTCGGTAAGCAGCTGGCTTATGACACGCTCCGTCACGTGAGAATCTCCAAATCCGGATCCGCGTCGGGGAACCAACGCATCGATCTCATCGAAGAAAATTATCGCGGGGGCTGCCATCTTTGCCTTTCGGAAAGTCTCCCTGATACCACGTTCGGATTCCCCAACCCATTTTGAATTGTGTAGCAGTAGCGGAAGCTCGCCGCCGATAAATGACGAATTCTCGGTTTCCAAATCATACATCCACTGCGGGGGGGTCCGTTTTTTGCTGAGTACCTGTATCCAGCCCAGATCCCCCTGAGAAATAATCTTCAACGTCCTGTAAGTCGATGTGTTCCTGAATTCCGGTGTTGCGTGTTGCTCGATATATTTAAATATTCGCTGGAGTCTGATCTTTCCACACCGCTTCCGCTGATTGATCACTCCTTCGAAAAGTCCTTCGGGTATCTGCCTGCCGTAATGCAGACCCAGCGTCTCCTTCGCCTCTCTGACCAAGTTCGAGATATCTGGAATCGTATATTGGGCATTGTAATATCTTCGGATCGCTCCCTTGGGCATTTTACCATAAACTGTCTGCATGAACTTTCGCATCTCCGCCTTTCCCGAGATGGTTATGAGATACAACCCATCTTCTCGTTTCCAGAATTTGTGTTTCAAACCGAGGAATGTGAGGATATAAGATATCCCTTCTGCCAAGTTTTTGCTCATGGTGCCGTATTCTATCTTTTGATCGTCGATGTGTCCATCGCCCTCGTAAGCGCTCCTGAGAAATCGGGCCATCATTTTTGTTGAGGCTTTGAACAGAATGGAGGGAACTCTGATGGAGTACGCCTTTTTTTCTCTCAACCGGGTCCCGAATAAGTTTTCAAGATACAACACCAAGGGTGTGGAGTAAACCGTAATCCTCCCCCCGTCTTTTTGTTTTTTAATTCGTTCTCGCGGGACGAAAAGCTGGAACAATTTTATAATTTGTTTTTGTCTACTTCGATCGTGGTTACAAATGGTCACCCCTTCCTTTGAAATGTTGCCCTCCGCAGCAAACCATCCCAAAAATTCCGCGAGTTTTGGGGTCAGCTTTTTCGGCAATTTTGTTACAGTCGTCGTGCTGAATATTCTAACATAATAGTAATCTCCATTTTGACCCATTAGCCTCAAGTGCTTATAACTTGGAAGCTCTATCCTAGGCGTTTTGTTGAAAGCGCCGATAACAGCAGGGGTGGCCACGTAATCCCCGGCTTCCAAGTATCGGGCCTTGACCCACTCTATCTTCCCGTTCCGGAAGGTCAAAAAGGGCTGGTTTGCCGAGACCTGAAGGCTGGCACCATTTGAAAGATTCAATTCATAAGAATCTGTCACATATAGCTTATGGATGCGATTTATTCGGGTTTTTGTTATTTTGCCCTCATTGTTCACGCCGAAGGTATAAACTTGTTTCTTTAATCTTCGAGTCTCCATGTTCCTGTTTGCGAACTCTATTTCTGTCGCTGATGCAATATTTTTATACAAAGTTTCTGCCGACATGAGACCACAAAAACTTGTAAGTATTGGTGTTTTTCCTCCCACGCACAACAACTCGGGCCCCTTGATCGATATGAAGTTCGCTTCGCTTTCGGTGGCCACCGCCCGTGCAAGCAGTGTCTTTCCCGTGCCCGGCGGACCATAAAGGAGAACTCCATGCGGTGGTTCGATTCCCACACGTTTGAATGAATCTGGATGCTTCAGCGGCCATTCCACAGCCTCGCGCAACGCCTGTTTCGCTTCCTCGAGCCCCCCTATGTCTTCCCATCTTACATCCGGTACCTCAACCAACACCTCACGCATGGCTGATGGCTCAACCATCTTCAGGGCGTTGTCAAAGTCCTCCTTGGTTACCTGAAGCTTTTCGAGCACCTCAGGAGGGATGATCTTCTCCTCAAGTTTTATTTCGGGAAGTATACGACGGAGGGCATTCATCGCTGCCTCTTTGGCCAGCGCCTCCAGATCTGCACCTACGAACCCATGCGTGACGTTTGCATAGTGTTCCAGATCGACATCCTTGGCCAGGGGCATTCCACGGGTATGGATCTGAAGTATCTCCTTTCGTCCATCTCTGTCCGGAACACCTATCACTATTTCCCTATCGAACCTTCCAGGTCTCCGGAGGGCTGGGTCAAGAGCATTTGGCCTATTGGTCGCCCCGATCACTATCACCTTTCCTCTGGCCTTCAGACCATCCATGAGTGCGAGAAGCTGGGCCACCACCCTCCGCTCAACCTCACCCGTGACCTCCTCCCTCTTCGGGGCAATCGCATCTATTTCATCTATGAACACTATGGACGGAGCGTTCTTCTCCGCCTGCTCAAATATCTCCCGCAACCTGGCCTCGGATTCTCCGTAGAATTTGCTCATTATCTCCGGCCCGGCTATGGGGATGAAGTTAGCGCCGGATTCGTTGGCCACAGCCTTTGCTATCAGAGTTTTTCCGGTTCCAGGGGGTCCGTGGAGAAGGACACCCTTCGGAGGTTCTATTCCCAATCTGTCAAAAACTTCAGGATGTTTGAGTGGC
>CAZMCI010000060.1:0-4277 GCA_964564905.1 Hadarchaeota archaeon (SeqCode)
CGCGTAAATGATACCTGCAAATATCAGAAAATCCACATACCTGTCCACGACCGAGTCCAGCACTCCGCCGAAAGCCGTTTCCCTTCCCAGAAGGCGGGCCACTGCGCCATCGACCACATCGAAAAATCCTGCCACCAACAGGACCAGACCGGCCAGAAGCTGGTCTCCCCATGCGAAGAAAAACGCGACGAGAGATCCGACCGCCAGTCCAATGAACGTCAGGACATTTGGGGTTACTCCCGTCCACGCGAAGACCCGCGCTATCGGCCGCATCACGTGGTTGGCCCGTTCTCTGAACCTGCTCAGCATTCAGCTCATCCGCAAAAGATTTTTTTGGTCCAGCCATAAGGGGTTTTGGATGAGACATGATATACCTCGGTCCAGCGGGGATCCCGCTCTCGAGTAGGGAACGCAACACGTTAGACGGACTAAGACGCGTGGCGGAGCTGAAGCTCAACGCCATGGAGATAGAGTTCGTCAGAGGAGTCGCGATGAGCAACGAAATGGCCGATGAGGTCGGAGCCCTCGCGAAAGAACTGAATATCCTCCTCTCGGTTCATTGCCCGTATTTCATCAACCTCAACTCCCCCGACAGAAAAAAACTGGAGGCTTCAAAAAAACGTATCCTTGACTCCGCGGAACGGGCATTCCACATGGGAGCACACATAGTGGTGTTCCATCCAGGTTACTACGGCTCAACGACCCCTGAGGCCACATTTGACTCCGTCATGAGGGCCTGCGAGGATGTGCTGGACCGGATGAGGTCCATGGGCATCAAAAAAGTTGCCCTGGGCCTCGAAACGACTGGGAAGGTGAGCCAGTTCGGCACGCTGGACGAAATCGTTCGGCTCTGCAGACGCGTGCGCGGATGCGAACCGGTGGTGGATTTCGCACACCTGTGGGCGAGAAACGCGGGTAAAATAGATTACGCGGAAATATTCAAGAAGCTTGGTCCGCTCAAGCTGAAACTCCTGCACTGCCATTTCACATCAATGGAGTGGACTCCAGCAAAAATCGATGGATGTGGAAACGAAAAACGCCACTTGCCGATCGAATTCGACGAACCACCTTTTGAGCCTCTGGCCAAAGAGATATTGAAGCGAAAAATGAACATCACGTTGATCTCCGAATCCCCGGTCCTGGAACAGGATTCTCTAGCCATGAAAAAGGTCTTTGAGAGATTAGGATACAGATTTTAGCCTTTTCGCGAGCTCATCACGGGGCACCGGTTCCTGCTCGCCGGTCACCATATTTCTGAGCACCACCCTCCCCCGATTCAGATCTCTCGTCCCGACGACCACCACGCACTTTGCCTTGAGTGAGTCCGCATATGAGATGGCTTTGCCCAGCTTTCGGCCCATCAGGTCTATACCCGCAGAAAGACCCTCCCTCCGTAGCTCTGTGACGATTTTCAGAGATTCCTTCAAAACTTCCTCACCCGCTGGAAGTACCATGCAATCTAACCCCTTTTGTTCGGGAGCTGCACCAAGCTCAAGCAAACTCCGGGCTATCCTGTCGACACCGAACCCAACCCCAACAGCTGGGGTAGGACTTCCACCCAGAAGCTCGATCAACGTGTCATAACGCCCTCCACCCGCAACCTGGACACCACCCACATACACCTCAAAGACGAAATCGGTGTAGTATTCTAGTCCCCTAGCTATCCCCATATCGACCACAAATCTTTCAACACCCATCGGTTCGAGACACCCGATGACATCCCTGAAATTCTTCAGTGCCCGGGTGGTCCCCGGGATTCCATCCACCAACCGCTCCGCCTTTTCCAGGATCTCCACACCGCCGCGCAGTTTTATCAGCTTGGTGACCAACTGCTTGTCCTTGGCGTCCATGCCGCTACGCTCAAGTTCCTCCCGGATTCGCTTGTCCTCACGGCTGTCGATCGCCCTGAGCATTCGGTCCTGGGCATCTCCTTCAACTCCGGCGTGGGCCAGCACCTCCCGAAGCAACCTTATATTTCCGATTTTAAGCTCCCGTCCATCAAAACCAAGTTCCCGCATCACGGTATCCGCAAGCGTGACCACCTCCGCATCCGCCTCGGGCCTCGCCGAGCCTATCACCTCGACCCCTGCCTGCATGAACTGTCGCCACCGCTGCGCCTGGGGCTCCTCGTATCGAAAACAGTTGCCGAAGTAACAGAGCTTGATCGGCTTTGGAGAAGGTCGTAACTGTTGGATGTAGAGGCGGACGATCGGAGCTGTAAGTTCAGGGCGGAGGGCGAGTTCCCGACCGGATTTATCCCTAAAAGCGTAGAGCTGTCTGACAACGCTCGCTCCGCTCTTCTTCGTAAAGAGCTCTAGGTGCTCAAATATGGGGGTTTCTACCTCCTCATAACCATATCGTCTGAAAAGCTCGCCCATCACGCGCATTACATGACGAATGCTCGCGAGTTCCTTACCCATCAGGTCCCTGGTCCCGCGCGGACGCTGCATGCTTAGGTCCCCCCAGTCAAAACCGAGAAAGTTCGTACCAATGACTCGCTTTCATTCCCTGCCCGATCGATCGCTATGACTTTCCAGTAATAGTTATCGTCCGGGAGTTCCGTCGCGGAGGTGTATGAGTTTTCTGTTTGGGTGATGTCTATCTCCGGAGAACTAAACTCCGAATTTTCATCCACGAGCAACCGATATTTCTGAGCATCAGGACTTGAAGCCCATTCGAACGTGGGAGTGTTGTCGCTTAGCTCCGCTCCGTTTTCCGGTACATGGAGTGTCGGCACCTTGGGGGGTGTGACCTCGATGGTAAAAGAATGCACATCCGACCAACCTATCAAATTGCCCCCAGAATCGTACGCCGCGACCCGCCAGAAGTAATCTCCATCGGAGAGAGCTGTTGAGGGCACATACGTCATGCCGGTTAGATCGTTCTCCTGAATTTCCGGTGAATAAAAGTCAGCGCTGTCGTCAACCTGCAGCTCGTAAGTGCTGGCGCCGGGCACTTTGTACCATTGAAGTTTCGGCGTATCCTCATTTATGAGCGCGTGGTCGGCGGGGGAGCGGGGAGAAGGCACGTGATAAACTTTGATGACCCTCACATAACCGTTCGAACTCGTAAAGACTTCCTCTGCGTAATCCACACTTTCGGTGTTGCCGGAAAAGACGAGCACGCTCACCGGAACCGGGCGTCCGGTTATCTCGGCCGATACCCCATCCACAAGCCACGCCGATACTATCTGATCCTCCTCATTTAGGAAGACCACCAGCGTCTCCTGAATATCCGGAGTGGATGATGGAGGATTAAATGGAGGTACAAAATCCGTGATCTGACCCTGACTGTTTATCCTAAAGACACCGTAACCGTCCATCATCAGGTTTTCATTGCCGGCTCTGAGGTAAACATCTCGAGTTTGGATGTCCAAGACCACGGCCGGCCTGTTTTCACCAAAATTGAACACGTAGCTCTGGCCCTCTACGGTCGGTTGCAACTGCGAAGGTGTGAACAACCTCTCCGCACTCAGTAGGATGTTTCCGGGCTGTGAGAACTGGTAGTAATTGTACGCCTGGGAGTACTCCTCCACTGAGAAGATCATGTAGTCGATTTTGACGTCGTAGTTGTCGCGGTATGTTGCAAGGTACCATTCGAGCTCATCCTCTCCAATTATCGGGAACCACTGTACGTCGATGCGCCTGCCGTTTATCGCATAGGATTTTCGAGCGACGTCCATGCCGTAGATGAGTCCCCGACTATCCTCCACGTAGTAAATGTAGTCGGGGGGGCGGGGGGTAAAGGTGGGATCGTTTTCCCACGTGCCTTCCCGGGCAGGGACCTCAGCCCCGTCAACCACCGACGGCCGCCGAGTCGCACCCGTGAAGAGGTGTCCGAACGACCACTGAATCGAAAATATGGAGTTTTCGTGGGTGTTTTCCCGAACCCAGTCAAAGGTTTCCATGAAAGCCCCGTCCAAACCCACCACATGCCACTCCGTTGGGGGGGTGACGTGTTCTGCAGCGCTGTGGGCATTGACCCCGAATGGAACCATCATCACGCTAGCCACGAGGATCAGGACGAGTGGATTTTGCATGTTCCTCAACCACCCCATTGAAGGCTCGAACGACATCCGCTTGAGCACGGAGAAACATACGGCCACCCCCACGCCGGCCATGACGGGAACGAACGGCCACCACATGCGCTCGAACCTAGCCTGGCCGGCCCCCGGCCAGACCATTGCCAGGAGGACCATAAGCCAGGAGAAGGCAAGCAGTTCCCATCGTCTCCTCGTCCACATGAACTTCATCTGCCCCCCGAGAATCATCAAGAGC
>CAZMCI010000061.1:0-4193 GCA_964564905.1 Hadarchaeota archaeon (SeqCode)
ATGGTCTCGTCAGCGATTTTGGCACTTGTGATAGAGTTGTCGGCGATTTCCCCTATCCCCGTTATCGCATCCGCTACATCGGAGCTGAGGTCCTCAAAGGCGATTGAATTGTCTGCGATTTGACTGCTTCCCACCGCATTGCTCGCTATTTTCGAAATGCCGACGGTAGCGATATCATCGTCGGTAATTGTACCATCGGTGATTTTATCACTAGTCACTGAGTCATCCGCGAGCTCATTTGTCCCCACTGCTCCCGCGCCTATCCTTAGCGTCGGCTTCAGAACAACGGCTGAAGCAACCGCGATAATCGAAATAATCACCGCCACGACAGCGATCGGCATTGATTTTTCCATTTTTTTCACCTCCTTTTGAGTTAGGTATTTCTAACGCGCCCCACACTCGGCGCTCGCCCACGGCTGTTACTAAAGGATACGCCTTTTTAATTTTATCAGCTTTCCAGCACAATGAGATTCATCAAGGAGTTAGCGTTAATTCAGAAAGGAAGAAGTGATACTGGGCCGAGATTTGATGAAAGTCGAAGAGGTGTGTGAAAAGTACGGGCTACCGAAAGATGTGGCCATGGTCTTGGAAACTCGTGGCATCGATGAGCTGTATCCTCCCCAAGTGGACGCGCTAAAAAAAGGTGCCCTCGATGGAAAAAACTTGGTGCTGGCCATCCCCACCGCTAGCGGAAAAACGCTCGTAGCTGAATTCTGTATGCTCAAATCCGTGCTCGAACACGGCGGAAGATCTCTCTACGTGGTTCCGCTCAGAGCCCTCGCCAGCGAGAAATACGAGGAATTTAAAGAAAAGTACGGTCCGCTGGGGGTAAAGGTGGGGATCAGCACGGGAGATTTCGATACGGCCGACCCCCGGCTCGCCCACTACGATATATTGGTCGCCACGTCAGAAAAGATCGATTCACTGCTCAGGCACCGGGCCAAGTGGCTCGCGAACGTCGTATCCGTCGTGGTGCTGGACGAAATCCACCTGATAGATGAGCCAGGACGGGGGCCAACGCTGGAAGTCCTGACGGCCCGGTTGAAACAGGTAAACCCCAAGGTCCAGATTTTGGCACTGAGCGCCACGATAAAGAACGCGGACGAAATCGCTGAATGGCTGGACGCTGAACTGGTGAAGAGCGACTGGCGCCCGGTTCCGCTGAAGAAAGGCGTCTATCTCCACAACAGGATCACATTTGATGATGGAAGCGAAAAAACCGTCAAGGCGGTGGTCCCGGAGGATGTGGCGGCCTTGGCCATCGACACGGTCAAAGAAGGTGGACAGGCGCTCGTCTTCGTGAACACGCGTAAGTCAGCACAAACTACCGCAACGATGCTGGCCAAATACATTGCTACTGGGCTCTCGAAACAGGAGGCGGAGGAGCTTAGCTCGGTGGCCCACAAGGTCGAGAACGCCCTAGGAGAACCCACGCGTACCTGTCGCGAGCTGGCCAGCTGCATCCGGTATGGCACCGCGTTTCACCACGCCGGACTTCATCATGCCCAGAGGAGAGCTGTGGAGAGAGCCTTCAGGGAGGATCTGCTGAAGGTGATCTGCGCCACACCGACCCTTGGAGCGGGCGTAAATTTACCTTCCCGCCGGACGATAATTCGCGACTACCGGCGGTACACGGAGGGCTACGGGATGCAGCCCATCCCGGTGCTGGAATTTCACCAGCTCTGCGGTCGCGCGGGGAGGCCGCAATATGACAGGTACGGAGAGGCGGTCATGATCGCACACAGCGCGGAGGAGGTCGACGTACTGTTCGATGAGTTCATCAAGGCTCAGCCCGAGAGGATAACCTCGAAACTCGCGACTGAGCCGGCCCTCCGGTCCCATGTCCTAGCCTCCATTGCGGCAGGATATGTGAACCATACGGGCGAATTGATGAGATTCATGAGAAATACCTTTTTCGCCCACCAATACGAGCTGATAAACGTTGAACGGGTCATCCAACGGGTTCTGGATTTTCTGGAAGAAGAGGAAATGATCCGCAGGGAAGAAAAGCTGCTGATAGCCACACCATTTGGTGAACGTGTATCTCAGCTGTACATCGATCCGCTCTCCGCGGTCGTGCTCCGCGACGGGATCAAAGGCGTGGCTGAAAAGGAACCAACAACCCTAGCGCTGCTTCACCTCATCTGCCACGCGCCGGATATGGGGCTGTTATACCTCAGACAGAACGATTATTCGGACCTGGAGAGGACCTATCTGGAGCATGCCGATGAACTCCTCACGCCAATTCCCGACCCCCGACGCGCGCCGAACGAATTTGAGGGATTGCTGGCCGAGCTGAAGACCGCGAGGATGATTCAAGCGTGGGTGGACGAGGTCCGGGAGGACGACATTCACGAACAGTTCGGCGTGGGGGCCGGGGACATACGGAAAACGGCTGAAACCGCTAGATGGCTTCTCCACGCGGGACACGAGCTTGCGAGCCTTTTCAACGTCAAGGCCGCGCTCGCTCCATTCAGAAAGCTTGGAGAGAGGGTGAGATACGGGGTGAAGGAGGAACTTCTGGAACTCGTCCAGCTCCAGGGAATAGGACGTGTTCGCGCGCGGAGCCTCTTCAGGGCGGGTTACAGGAAACTGGCCGACATCGAGCGGACCGCCGAGCAAGAACTCGCGAAGGTGCCCTACATCGGTGCCGAGATCGCGCGGAGCATTAAGCGGCAGGCGTCAGGAGATATCGAGCAGAACTTATGACAGGATAAGTTAAAATTTTCAAGTGGCTCTGATAAAGCGAAGGCGGCGGTCTGAATGAACAAGCTCATCGTGGTTATCGTTATCTTGACTGTCACCGTCGTTGGAGTTAGCGTTTACCTGCTGCTAACAAATGCTCCCGACACAGAAACACCAAGCTTGCCACCAGCCGAACTTGAGAACTCGCACTTCGGTTTTCTTACACTTCCTGACCTCCAGCAATTTGGATATGAGGAATCAATCTCAGCAGACCTCTCGGTTTCTTGGTTTCGTCTTATAGGAGGACCATTCGTGTGGAACATCGTTGAGCCAGCAGAAGAGGGAAACTACAATTTCAGTATGACGGATGCATGCGTAATGGGCACCCAAGACAAAGGGTTTTACGTGCTGCCGGTCATCTGGCCCTTTGCAGAGTGGGACCAGAAGTACTGGAAACAGCAGTCGGGGTGGTATGAAACGGGAGGCGAATTCTCGGAATATGGTATACCAAAGAGCCGTTACAAACCCCACCATATGAAAGCGTATAAACAATTTGTTCGCGCTGTGGTCGAACGCTATGATGGGGATGGCGACAACGACATGCAGGGTTTGAAGCATCCGATCAAATACTGGGAAGCTGCCAACGAGCCAAGTCATGATGTCTATTTCGTGGGAACCGTGGGAGATTACCTTGATGTGCTGCAGGCGACTTATGAGGCCGTGAAGAGTGCCGACCCGAATGCAGAGGTCTTGGTGGGTGCCCCGGCACCTGCGCAGGAATCAGAATTTTGGAGCGAACTCCTCCAGCTGGGTGGAGGCGAATATTTTGATATCGCGAATATACACCAAACACCAGCTGCCTTGGAATCATCGACGATCTTTGTGAATGAAATATTGGGGAATTATGGATTTGAAAAACCGATCTGGGTCACAGAGAGCGGAGACCCTCTTACTGAGGATGAAGAGATTCAGGCGGTAAATCTTGTGAAGGGTTACGTTGCGGCCTTTGCGAACGGCGTGGAGCGTGTATTCTACAACCTCTACAAACCATTTCCAAAGATAGAAAATAGAAAGGATCTGGTGAAAATATGGCACTGATCGAAAACGGGCGAAAGAAGCCAACATATTACGCGATGCGGACCATGGTGGAGAAGCTGGATTACTTCACCTCGGCCCAGAAATTGTCAAGCGGCCAGTACAAGTTTATCGTGAACAACAGGCCCGTTTACGTGCTCTGGGGCGCGGGCAGCGTTCCTTCAGAAATCACCGGCACTGTCACGGTAACCGACATTTATGGATCCGAAACGCTCTTGGATGCATCGCAAATAACTTTAAGTGATAGCCCAATTTTTGTTGAAGTTGGGAGTTGAATGAACAAGCCCATCATAGTGACCGCCATCATCGCAGTTTTGATTGCACTTGTCAGTGTATGTTTCTTACCTAAGCCCTCCTCTGTAGAGGAAGAAACGCCTGGTCCTAGTCCCTTAATCACTACGGATTATGATGTC
>CAZMCI010000062.1:0-2965 GCA_964564905.1 Hadarchaeota archaeon (SeqCode)
CACATGCCAAAGAGCGTCTTCATCAGCGACTTCATCCGCCAGGCCACCAAGGACCTCAAGCTTCCCAAGCGCGTCCGAATATTTGACACCACGCTTCGGGACGGCGAACAAACACCCGGGGTATCCTTCACCCCGGACCAAAAGCTGCTCATCGCACGGCAGCTCGACCGCCTCGGGGTCGACACGATTGAGGCGGGCATGCCGGTGGTCTCGGAAGGAGAGCGAAGCGCGGTCGCGAGGATAGCAAAAGCCGGGCTCGAGGCCGAGGTGTGCGCGCTGGCGCGGTGCACGAAAAAGGATATAGACGCGGCCCTGGCGTGCGACGTGGACTGCATCCACGTTTTCATAGCCACATCCGACATCCACCTCAAGCACAAGCTCAAGCTGACGCGTGAGGAGGCGCTCCGTCAGGCCGTCGAGCACGTGGAGTATGCGAAACGTCACGGAGTGGTGGTCGAGTTTTCGGCAGAGGATGCCACTCGCAGCGAGCTGGAGTACCTGAAAAAGGTGTACAAGGCGGCCGTTGAGGCGGGAGCGGACCGGATAAACGTCCCAGATACCGTTGGGGTGATCACGCCGCGCGGAATGTACTATCTCGTCAAACAGCTGAAGCAAGTCGTGCGCGTGCCGATAAGCATGCACTGCCACAACGACCTCGGGCTGGCCGTGGCTAACTCGCTCGCAGGGGTGGAAGCCGGGGCCGAGCAGGTACACGTCGCGGTCAACGGTCTCGGCGAGCGGGCGGGAAACGCCGCCCTGGAAGAAGTGGTAATGGGCCTGCGGGCGCTTTACGGAATCAAGCCCAAGGTCCGCACCGAGCTGCTCGTGGAGAGCTCGGAACTTTTGGAAAGAATGACGGGCATTCCTGTCCAGCCGAACAAGGCGATAGTGGGAGACAACGCCTTCGCGCACGAAGCGGGAGTACATGTGCACGGAGTGCTCGAGTTTCCCGGGACTTATGAACCCCTTTCGCCGGAGCTGGTGGGACACCACAGAAGGGTGGTGCTGGGAAAGCACGCCGGGACAAGATCCGTGAAAAGTCAGCTTGAGGATCTCGGGGTGAGAACCACCAAGGAACAGCTCGAGGAGATAACGCGCCGGGTTAAGGACTTGGGCGACAAG
Source organism: Hadarchaeota archaeon (SeqCode) (assembly GCA_964564905.1). Classification (GTDB taxonomy): domain Archaea; phylum Hadarchaeota; class Hadarchaeia; order Hadarchaeales; family Hadarchaeaceae; genus B75-G9. The sequence continues at coordinate 1,123 of CAZMCI010000062.1, forward strand.
GGCAAACGCGTGACCGACGCGGATCTGCGGGCAATAGCCGAGAGCGTGCTGGGCACGCTGCCACCCGAGGAGAAGGTCGTGGAGCTGAAGGAGTTCACGGTGACCACCGGAAACGCGATAACTCCGACCGCTTCCGTCCGTGTGAGAGTACGCGGCGAGGAGCGTACGGGCACAGGGACGGGCGTGGGGCCTGTCGATGCTGCAATCGCGGCAATTCGAAACGTCCTGAAGGAAATTTCGGCTCTGAGGCTGAAGGAATACCATCTGGACGCCATCACTGGTGGAAGCGATGCGCTTGCAGAGGTCACCGTAAAACTCGAGGACGAGGAAGGCAACCTCTACATCGCGAAGGGCGTGCGGGAAGATGTGGTCCTGGCCAGCGTGGATGCGATGATCAACGGAATAAACCGGTACTTTGCGGGACGGAAATAGCAGACTTTATTTTAACTTCCTAAGAAATTCTTCTTTACTAATTTTCGCTAACTCCAATACACCTAGTAATGTACCTACCTTGACTTCTTTATGTAGAGGAACAACTGTGACTATTTTCTTTCCTTCTGAAAATTTTCTTAAAATAACATGACTCCCCTTTGACCTCGCCGATTCAAATCCAAACTCCTTTACTAAAATTTTTATTATTTCAGTTCCGGAAAGTTTAGGTAATTTCGACACTAACCGCACCAATTGCTTTGATGTCTTTCAATTCTTCCACCATTTCTGGTATTTCCTCCAAATAAAGCTCCACAGCTTCTTTGAGGTTATCCATAGCTTCTTCGATGGTTTTTCCTTGAGTAGTTACACCGGTAATAACTTCTTTAATTACATACATGTCCTCTTCTTTCCAAATAGCAGCTTGTAATTTCATAATTTTTCACCCAATTATTTTTGTCTATATCAGATTATAAAGTGACACCTCCCACACCTAAATCGTTGCAACTCCGCCATTACCCAACTTTGACACTTCCTACGAATAAGAAATTTGGGGGATTCTTGCTCTCCAGTAGAACCGGACAACAAAAGCTGCGTCACCAGCCCGTGACGGCTTCTGCAAAGAAATTACCTCCCTCAGCAAGTCTTGCATCGGCGTTACCTTGCGAACGCCTTGCCTGAAACAGCATGGGACGAGGCCCACCTCTGATTTCGCGAGACATGTTACCTTTCGGCAGCAAGAACTAGGCCCCCTACCCATGTAATCCTGATAACAATATATTTATATATCACTTGTTAGTTTAATTACAACTATGGAAACCCGTCTTGCCCTTCAAAACCCGTGGTGGGCGGATAAGACCCGGATTCGGGAAGACGAAAAGATCAAAACAGCCGTGGAGCGGAAACACCGGCTGCTCTACCGCTTCGAGCCCGGCAACTGCTTGGTGGTGGGACCCAGACAGACCGGGAAGACCACATACCTGAAGCTGATGATCAGCGACCTTCTGGAGAAGACGAACCCCAGGAACGTCGCCTACTTTGCCTGCGACATGCTCAGGAGCGGCGATGACATCATCGAGGTGGTCAGGACATTCGACCTGCTGGCCGGGGAGGGCCACAAGTACGTCTTCCTGGACGAGGTGACCTCCGTGGAGGGGTGGGAAAGGGCCGTGAAGTTTTTGCTCGACTCACCGCTTTCCAGGGACAAGACCATCAAGGTCACGGGTTCCTCATCGATCGGCCTCAGGCGCGAGAGGTTTCCCGGCAGGCCGATGGAGATAAAGGAGTTCCTCCCGCTGGGTTTCAGGGATTTTTGCATCCTTTTCGGAAGCGAGGCGCTCGGGCAAAAACTTGGATCCACGGCTCCGAAGACTCTCCATCCGAGGACCACTTGGGGCTCCGCAAAGGAACTCCT
>CAZMCI010000062.1:2975-4046 GCA_964564905.1 Hadarchaeota archaeon (SeqCode)
GGAACTCCTCCCGTTTTACGACGAGATCGGAAGACTTTTCCAGAGATATCTCGAGTGCGGAGGCTATCCGAGGGCGTTCTTCGAACTCATCGAGGAGGGCGAGATAAGGGAGGACACCTACAGAAGTTGCTTCGACGCCGTCATGTTCGACCTCACTAAAATCGGTCGGAGCGAAAAGACCACACTTTCCGTGCTGTTGGGGATCATCCGGCGCTATGGGAGCAAGTTCTCCCTGAATTCCATCGCCAAGGAAATGGAGGTGGGATCCCATCTGACCGTTCGTGATTACCTGGAGTTACTCGAAGGGCTGTACGCGCTCAGAAGTTATCACCAGATGGACCCCAGAAGAAAAGTCCCCCTATTCAGGAAGGAACGGAAGGTTTTCTTCCTGGACCCTTTTCTGTATCAAGTGTTCTGCAGGTATCTCTCCGTGAGACCGGATGTACCAAGCCTGGTGGAGGGAGTGGTAGGAGAACACCTGAGGAGAAGTCTCGGGGACGTGTATTTCTTCTCCGGCAAACGAGAAGTGGATTTCATCGCCGGCGATGCCGGTATCGAGGTGAAATGGCAGGACGGGGTCAGAAAAAGCGACTTTCCAAGGATCGGGATAAAAAACAAGTTCCTGCTCTCAAAGAAAAAAATCTGTCACCTGGAGGAAACAAATCTCTTGATGATACCGGTGCCGATATTTCTCCTGCTCCTTCCGTCATCCAGGTGCTCGGCCCTCCGGCCCCCTGAGTGGCCCCGGTAAGGATATGACCCTGGCCAGCGTGGACGCGATGATCAACAGGATAAAATATTCAATCCAAGCGTAGCTATCGGACACCAACATCACGATCCTCCGCCCGATCCTCCTCCTTGAACCTCGAGATTTTCCCCCGATCCACGCCAAACATCTGTGTTGGAAGCCTGAATTTTTCCGCTAAAAGCATCGTGAACTACCCCCAGCTCTTGCAGGGGACTTCCTGCTTCACCGACGGGGCTTGCCCGGCGACAACGGCTTGCGCCGAGACGCCGAGTAGAGGCCCCGCCTCCACAGGCGTTAGTTCGGGCCGTCCCAGCCCTACTTGA
>CAZMCI010000063.1:0-3972 GCA_964564905.1 Hadarchaeota archaeon (SeqCode)
CTCTAGTGGTGCTCTACTGCCGGGAGTACTTTTGGTTCTGCTCCCAGTTTTTATCACAATTCAGCGGGGGGGATCCATGACATCTCACTGTGCTTCAACTCAAACCGCACCACCGACATCCGGCGGGCACAGCCTTAAAAACATGCGCTGGTGTCAATTTAGTTTGCATTCAAGAACCACAAACTTTTTTAACGTCAAGTAGCGAGAAAAGCCAGGAGACTCATGAACGTGAAAGAAATAGAGAAAAAAATTGAGTCAACGCCGACACCCGCGGTAAGGAAAGTAGCCTGCGCATTTTCCGGCGGGTTGGACTCAAGTCTTGGCATCGAACTTCTCCGTAGAAAATACAGGGCCGAAGAAATCGTTCCCATCACTGTGGATGTTGGACAAGGAGAACAAGAACTTGAGATGTCAAAACGCCATGGCAAAGCTCTGGGGGTGGAGCCAATTTTCATCGACGCCAAAGAGGAATTTACCAGAGAATGGGTCAGCATGGCGATAAAGGCCAACTCGGATTACGAAGGCTATCCTGTATCCACATCCATGACACGACAGCTCATTGCCAGAAAAGTTGCGGAAAAAGCTGTAGAATTGGGTTGCGATGCGTTGTTGGAGGGAAGCAGCGGCAAGGGCAACGATCAGTACCGGATGCATAACGTCTTCACCTTATTTGCTCCAAAATTGCAGATTCTCGTTCCGGTCAGGGATTTTGACCTGACGAGAAAGGAGGAAGAAGCCCTCTGCAAAGCGTGGGGGGTACCGGTAGCTGAAACCATCACAGGAGGCGACGACAAGACGCTTTGGTGTCGTTCAATCGCGAGCGGCGCCATAGATCTTGATCAAGAGCTTCCGAAGGACATCTGGATGTGGCTAAAAGTTCCCGAAGAAGCCAAAAATGAACCTACGATGGTGGAGATAGAATTCAAAGAAGGGGTGCCGATCTCCCTCAACGGAAAGCAGATGCCTTTGGACCAGCTGATATTCGAGTTAAACTACATAGCTGGAGAGAACGGAATCGGCCGAATAGATATGTTCGAGGACGGAATAATGAACTTAAAATCCAGGGAGATATACGAGGCGCCTGCCGCCCACGTCATTTTAACCCTGCATAGGGATCTGGAGCAGTTTTGCTTGACAAAAGAGGAGTTGATGTTCAAAAAAATTGTGGATCAGAAATGGGCGTATTTGATGTATCACGGAGATGCTTATCATCCCCTGAGATACGAACTTGAAGCATTCATCGATCAATCACAAAAGCCCGTGGAGGGGAGGTACAAAGTCAAACTTTACAAGGGTAGTTTGGAGATAGTGAAGCGAAGCTCTCCAACAGGGCTGTTTGCCCCAGAACTTCGTTCAATCAAGACTATCGGTTTTGATCAAAAGATGTCTAAAGGTGCTGCACAAGTTCGTGGTCTACTGTATCAAGTTTTAGCCATGAGAAAAAGAGTGAAGACATGACGAAACTGTGGGACAAGGGATACAGATTGGACCCGGCGATAGAGGAGTTTACAGTGGGAGAAGATCACATTTTGGACTTGAATCTAATCAGGGCAGATGTGTTCGGGAGCATAGCTCACGCAAAGATGCTCTCAAAAATAGGGGTCCTGACCTCCGCAGAGTTCATGAAACTCAAAAAATGCTTGCTGGAAATCCTCTCCGCCGAAAAAAGAGGAAAATTCAAGATAAATTTGGAGGATGAAGACGTGCACACCGCTGTGGAAAACTTTTTGACCAGAAAACTTGGAGACCTCGGGAAAAAAATCCACACCGGGCGCTCTCGCAACGACCAGGTATTGGTGGACATTAGGATATTCACCAGAGAAAAGTTGCTCGATATACAAATGGAGGTATTAAACCTAGCGCGCGTGTTGACGAGGTTCGCCGCACATCACAGAAACATCCCGATGCCGGGACGAACCCACACCCAGAGGGCCATGCCTTCCTCAGTTGGTTTATGGGCTTCAGCATTTGCCGAATCTCTTATGGATGACCTCGAGGTGCTGAAAATCGCATACCGGTTGAACAACCAATGCCCGCTGGGATCAGCTGCCAGCTACGGTGTGCCACTTCCGATAGATCGCCAGCTCGTGAGCGATCTGTTGGGTTTCGAAAAAGTACAGAATAATGTGCTATATGCGAACAATAGCAGGGGAAAAATTGAGACGATTGTCGTTTTCTCCCTTCTACAAGTTGTTGAGGACCTCTCCAAGCTTTCCAATGACCTCATCTTTTTCAGCATTCCGGAGATAGGTTATTTCACCCTGCCCAAGGAGTACGCTTCCGGCTCAAGCATAATGCCCCAAAAACAGAACCCGTGCGTGCTTGAGTTGGTTCGTGCCCGTTCCGCACTGGTTCTCTCCCGATTACTCCAGCTGGTGATGACCATCCGAAATCTTCCATCTGGGTACAACCGTGACTTTCAGGAGACAAAGAAGCCGTTGATGGAATCGCTTGAGACCACGAAAAAATGTTTGAAAATTATCGCAAAGGTATTTGGCCGTCTTGAGGTAAACAAGGAGGTCCTTCTAAATTCATTTACTCCAGAAATCTTTGCGGCGGACAAGGCGCTGAAACTGGCGGTGGAAGAGGGGGTACCTTTCCGTGATGCTTACAAAAAGGTTGCTAGGGAGCTGAGCAGACTTAAATCTGAAGACCCTGTAAAAAATATCCTGTCCAAAAAGCATGCGGGTGCTCCGGGAAACCTGGGCCTGGAGAAGCTGATAAGAAGAATAAATTTAGAAATGAATTCCGTCCGAAAGGAAAAGGCACGACTTCAAGAGGTGTGGGCCAGCCTGCAAAAACTTTAGAACCTCTTTAAAAGCCAGAGAAGCAGGCTTTTCTGGGCGTGAAGCCTGTTTTCAGCCTGATCCCAAACAACAGAATGCGGTCCGTCGATAACTTCATCGGTAACTTCTACTCCACGCATGGCTGGAAGACAGTGCATGAATATCACGTCGCGTTTGGCTAGGGCCAAAAGTTGGGGGTTAACCTGGTACCCTTTGAAGGCTTTCAATCTGGCTTCCCTCTCTTTTTCCATCCCCATCGAAACGAAAACATCTGTATACACCACATCGGCTTCCGAGACGGCCTCTTCTGGATTGTGCGTTATCTCCATTTTGCTCCCGCTCTTACGCGCGTTTAACTTCGCTTCCTCTGTTATTTCCCGGGATGGTTCGTATCCGCTTGGACACGCCAAAGAGATATCCGCTCCAACCAGCGTGCACCCTAGCATCAGAGAATTGCAAACGTTGTTCCCATCTCCGACCCACGCCACCTTTATACCTCTCAGCCTCCCCTTGTGTTCCTGAATGGTCATGAGGTCGGCCAACGTCTGGCAGGGATGATGAAGATCCGTCAGTGCGTTTATCACCGGAACCTCGGAGTATCTCGCAAGCTCCACGATGTCCTCATGTCTGAACAATCTGGCCGTTATCACGTCGACATATCTGGAGAGCGTTCTGGCCGTATCGGCAATGGTCTCTCCACGACCGAGTTGGAGGTCGTTCCAACCCAGATATATCGCGTGCCCCCCAAGCTGTGTCATGCCCGTCTCAAAACTCACCCTCGTGCGCGTTGATGGCTTTGAGAAGATCATGGCGAGGGTTTTTCCACGAAGGGGCCCGGATCTTCCTTTGCTGCCCGGTTCCCTTTTTAGATCTATCGCTTGCTTTAAGATGATCTTGATTTCCGCTGGGGTCAAATCCTGCACGGAAAGCAAGTGTTTTGCACTCATTTCATCCCGACCAATATTCTATCCATGGCTTCTATCAACCCATCGATATCCTTTTTTTCGACTATAAGGGGAGGTACAAATCTTAAAACTCTCTCAGCTGTACAATTGACAAGATAACCTTCCCTCCTCAACATTTCGACCAAAGTCTCAGCAAACCTCTTTTCGGAGAGTTCCATCCCCAATAGCAGGCCAAGCCCTCTTACATCCTTCACCTGCCGATGTTTTTCTGCAAGCTCAAT
>CAZMCI010000064.1:0-3727 GCA_964564905.1 Hadarchaeota archaeon (SeqCode)
ATATAGCGCTGAGTTTCATCGGGCTTAGGTTCGCGAACGCCATCTGTCTCTGCGTCCCTTCGCCCACATCGAACAGGAGAAGCTCCCCCTCACGTCTTATCGCTACAGCGGGCAGGCCTCGTTTGGCGGTGGGAATGCTTCCGCTGGTTCCGAGAAAAATTAGTTTCATCCCTTTTTCCTCCTAAACACGTAGATCCGTCGGGTGAGGCTGCGGTGCACCCTCTGTTCGTGACGCTCGATTACCCTGAACCCCGAGGCGCTGGCGAGCTCTTCCAGCTCAAGTTCTGCCGGACAAGTTATACACAGGTAACCCCTTTGTTTGAGAACCTCGGCCATCGAGGGGAGCGCCTCCCTGTACAGGCTTTCCAGCGTGAGTCCGGCCGTCGTCGCCTGCCTGCCGTACGGCGGATCCGTGACGATGGAGTCGGCCTCCACGGCCGGAAGTTTGCGGGCATCTCCCACCATGAGCTGGAACTCCCTTATCCCGTGAGCCTCTAAATTGCGACGGGTTCCCTCTATCATCTCCCGTTCGATATCGATGCCGATCACCCTAGCTCCAACGAGTCCCCCCTCGATAAGAATCCCACCCACGCCACAAAACGGGTCCACAAGGGTCCCGTTCCGCGGAGTCCTGGCCAGGTTGACCATACATCTGGCGAGATCTGCGGGCAGTGTGCTGGGATGAAACACCGGTCTTTTGCTAGGACGGCGCCTTTTGAATTGACTTCTGTCCACACGTGCGACAGTTATGCCAAGCACGCATTGCTCTCCAGTAAGTATCCCCAAAAGCTCCACATCGGGATTTGTCAGGTCCACCTTGAACTCTATCTCACTGCCTATGAGCTCGGCTATCTTTTTCGAAAGACCGATCGTGTCGATGTTTGGAGCACTCTTCTTGATACGTTTGATGTGGACCGCGAAGCTCTTTCCGTGTGGGATGAGATCGACGACGTCGGAACTGCCAATTGACTCGAGTATCTCCTCCTCAGTAGCACTGGAGGTGCATAGGTGGCTACATATTCCCCTGCACATCGCCAAACGGGACGCGAGGGATTTGGGGTCCGCCTTGGTCTCGGCGATCAGGACCTGGCCGAGTTGTTCCACCACTCTGTAAGCCCTGTGTTCAGCTTGAATGGCGGCCGTGGCCTCAGCGGCTGGAAGTGTTGGATGTTCCCCGGAAAGCACAAACATCAATCTTTGCACGGCGAGCACCTTTCAAAGGACCTCCGTGATGAGAGGGGCCACAGATACCCTACTCACCGGATGCTCGATGGTATCAGTGGATATGATGTTCTTTATCCCCGCGATTTTTATCCTCCGAAGTGCTTTTCCAACGAGAACCGGGTGGGTACAGGCGGCGTAAATCCTGCGGGCTTTTTGACGTTTGAGCATCCTAACGGCTTCGATGATCGTCCCTCCAGTGCTTATAATATCATCCACTATAACCACGTCACGATCGAGTACATTCAGACGTTTTGGTTCTACAACCACATTTCTCGGGCTGATCCTTTTCTTTTCCAGATGATCATGTTCCGCACCCATTTCGAGCGAAACTCGTTTGGCCCGGTCGATCGAGCCTTTATCCGCACCCAAAACTACGGGGTCCCTGAGCTCGAGCTTGTTGAGGTACCGGCCCAGAAGTGGCATGGCGGTGAGGCTGTAAGCAGGTATTGAAAAGTTTCTCATAACCTCATCGTGGTGAACATCAACCGTCACGAAATCAGTCGCCCCGGCCGCTTCTATAAGCCTGCAGATCGTGCTGGCGCTCACGGCCTCCCCGGGTTTGAACCGTTTATCCTGTCGCGCGTAGGCAAGGTACGGCACGAAGGCCGTGACACGTTTTGCTCCGAGGTCCCTAGCGGTTCCTATCAAAAAACAGAGCTCGATCAAATTATCATTTTGTGGACTACACGTGGACTGAACCACCACCACGTGTTCTCCCTCCAGCTCTGCTTCGATCCTGACGTAAAATTCTCCGTCCGGAAATCGCTTCACCACGGGTTTGATTAGTTCACACCCGAGTTCTCTTGCCACCCGAGCCGAGAGTTTGGGCGAAGCTGAACCTGCTATGACTATCAGTTTTATCCCCGCGCAAATCTTTAGCACCCAGATTTAAAAAATATGTACGGGTGGCTAAACTGTGGAGAATTTTCAGGCCTGACGCCGTGAGGGCGGTTCACGATGAGAAAGTGCGCATGTCACTGGGACGGTATCTCTCGGTGGTCTCAGACAAGCTCCCGGCACGCTTTATGGTGTGTAAGCGCGTTAAGGCGAACATCGAGCTATCTGCTGAGGATGATGAACTCTGGCAGGAGCACGAACGGGGTATGAAGGAGTTTCGCATGCTCCTTTCGCGTATCGATAGGGGTGAGGTAAAACTCGAGGAGCTAGAGAGGCCCGAGGTCTCCCTGCTCGATTTGAAGGTAGAGCTGGCCAAACGCATCATGAGATCGTGTCATTTTTGTGAACACCGGTGCGGTGTCGACAGGACGATTGGAGAGCGGGGCATATGTGGGGTGGGAAACTCCCGGGTAGCATCGGAGTTCATGCACTACGGGGAGGAGAGCGTGCTGGTTCCATCTTACACCATCTTCTTCAGCGGATGCACGTTTAAGTGCGTTTTCTGCCAGAACTGGGATATCTCCCAGTATCCGGAGTCCGGCGTTGAGGTCTCACCGAGAACTATAGCCAAGCTCATGGAAAACGCGAAAAAGAATGGGGCGAGAAACGTCAATTTTGTCGGGGGAAATCCCGATCCGAATCTTCACACGGTCTTGGAAGCACTAAATGAATGTGAAGCGAATCTCAGCTCGGTATGGAACTCCAACATGTATTACACCCCGGAGACAGCGAGGTTACTTTCCGGAACCCAAGATGTGTATCTCACAGACTTCAAATGGGGAAACAATAAGTGCGCTCGTCGGTATTCGAAAGTCCCCAGGTATTTCGAGGTGGTCGCGAGGAACCACAAACTCGCTTTTTTGGACTCCGAACTCATAATTAGGCACTTGGTCATGCCTGGTCACTTGGAATGCTGCACGAAACCCATTTTAAAGTGGATAGCCAGTAATCTCAACCAAATGGTCAGGGTCAACGTGATGGATCAATATCGTCCCTGCTACAGGGCTGGAGAGTACAAGGAGATCGATCGACGCATAACTCAAAGTGAATATGAGGAGGCGTTGAGGGCGGCTGAGGAGGTCGGGTTAAGAAATCTGGAATCATCAAACTAATGATCGAGGTAACTTTTCATGTGGGTCCATCAGATAGGTGGCGTGGGTTTCGACTCAAATATTTACCTGCTCATCGATGATGTCATAGCCCTGATAGATGCCGGAACTGGAATGAAATTTGGGGTAGTCGCTCGGAACATGAAAAAGCTTGGTGTGAATCCTGAGGATGTGGAACTTCTTTTGAATACTCATTGCCATTATGATCATACAGGGGGAGACAAAGATTTTTTCGTGTCCTCGGGTTGTGATGTGGCTGTGCATGAGTCCGAGGCCGACCTGATCAGAGAGGGCGATCAGATAATCACCCTCGCGGGAAGTTTCTTCGGTAAAAAGCTTGAACCTGTGGAGGTGAGCGTAGAGCTTCGAGATGGAGATCGTATCAAGCTTGGAGAGTTCGTGCTTGAGGTGATCCACACACCGGGCCATACAATGGGAAGCGTTTGTTTTTATGAGCGGAGGCGAAAGCTTTTGTTCTCAGGGGATACTCTTTTTTG
>CAZMCI010000065.1:0-3722 GCA_964564905.1 Hadarchaeota archaeon (SeqCode)
CCGGTCAAGCCTCCATCGATAATGGATTAGAAACCAAAAGCTAAAGTCTTATTTGAACGGGACCATGACCTCAACAAATACATTTAAATACCCTGAAGAGGTAGCTCCTCTCCGAGGCTGGGCCGTCCGAGCGTATAAAGTCGCAAAGGTGGCCCAAATGTCCAAAAGAAAAGAAGAGAGTTGGGAGAGACATATTAGTTACCTCATAGAACACGGTGAACTTCTTTTTCACAGACCAAAGGAGAAGGTGAATCTATCCGAGTTAAAAGGTTGGCAGCGCTATATCGCAAAACGTGTGCTGAAAGGCGAGTTCTTGATCGAAAACCAGCCAAAGTCCACATGAAATGTTCCCAGTATCCGATTCCTCTATCATGGATAACTCAAACCCCATTCGCCCATGGCCGATATCCAGAAAGATGAGCTTCCCTAGTCATGGGGAGGGACCGCAACAAACCCATCATCAAATCCTTTCGTCCATCTCCTCCAGCAGCTCCCGTATCTCCCATCTGCCCACTCTCTTCTCGAGTATAACTTTTTTCCTTATCCCCTCCTCCGCGTCCATCACTTTTTGTGAAAGCATCACGGGTAGAGCAAACGCTGTCCGGCGTGAGAAGAGCTCTCTCCTCAACCTCACCAACATGGGATCGTAAACGGCTTCGGGCACCTCTTTGTGTGCCATGATTCCCATGCCCTTTCTCGCCATGATCCTGTGAGCCTCAAGCGAGCCCGCGTAGCCGAGAAACTTTTTGGCATCCTTCAGGTTCCGAGCTTTCTTTGGGGCCACCCACACGTTTCCTCCCACCACCATGGTTCTTCCAACCTCCTCACGTGCTGGTGGAAGCAGAAAAAAATTGTATTGCTTGCCAGGAGTGTATCTGTATTCGTGCTGCCACATTCCGTTGAGCCAATCTCCCTGTAAGATCATCGCCGCTTCCCGGTTGTTCAACTTCATCCAAGCCGTGGGAAAATCGTGTGCAAGTGGGTGGGGGAGGAAAAAGTCCCTCACGAGCTCGCGGAGAAGCTCATACGTATCCACGACCTTCTCATCCGACCAACGTTCGCTGCCTTCAATCAGCCTCTGATAAAAATTCGCGCCAGCTACGCCCAAAAGCAGGTGGTTGAACCATATTGAGTTACCCCAAGAGCTAGCCACGATGGGCGCAATACCTCGCTTCTTCAAGGTTTTGCACACGTCTATGAATTCATCCCAAGTTTCTGGAGGCTCTACCCTGTACTTCCGAAACACGTCCTCCAAGTACCAGACAGCGAAGGTATAGATCTTGACCGGTACAGCAACCATGCTCCGTCCAAGCGCGCATTTCTCGACCATCCAGTACGGAAAAGCATCGTAAAATCTTTCTTTCCTCCACACATCGGTTATGTCTGCGAGGCGACCGGCTTCCGCAAATTCGGACAGCTCGGGTCCCACCTCCCGAGGAAAGATGTCTGGCGGAGAGTATTCGATGGTGGCACTGACTTCGACCCTTAGGGTCTCCCACGGAAGCTCCGTGACATTTACCGTGACCCCGGGATGCCTCATCTCAAATTTCTTTATCAGTGCTTTAACAGGTGGTAACTCTGGGCCGGCCCACCCATGATAAAGACTGATCGTCCCACGGGCACTTTCCCGCATATCACTTTTCTGCGCGCGAAGTTTTGAAAACATGGAACCAGTCGACCTATCCTCGACCCCTACATCCAAACCCCATTTTGTACATTTTTCAGGGAAGGTGCGGGGGACGGGACTTGAACCCGCGACATTCGGATCTTCAGTTTTGCCCCTCATGAGTTGACTCGATGAGGTCCGACACTTTTGGGTCGGGTTTTCCCGAACTCCCATTTCAGTTTGGGGGCTTTTTCGCCATCCCAATGACTGAGTTACCCCCGCACTCACTATCGTCTCATACAGTTTCCAATTTAAGTATTTACTGCAGTCGACGGGGTCCCGTTCAAATAAGACTTTAGCTTTAAGGACCTGTTGAACTCGCCGAATCGCCTCGCTGAGCCCGTTGTTTGACACTTAGTCATGCAAAAACCGAAAGCTACAGAGTTAAGCAGTCGTTGTGGGGGGATATTGATTATAAACCACCACACCTAAATCCAAGCTGATAGGATGTCTGGATATAAGGGCAAGGTTCAACAACTTTTAAAGACAGCCTCGGTGAGTGTGGGGGACAAGATAAAAGTCGAAGATGCTGGACGAACGTATGAAGGTGTTTTGATGCCCCGCACCGAGCTTGGAGACCCAAATCACCTAGTTCTCAAACTTACGAGTGGATACAATCTGGGTGTAAGGATAGGCAAGGGCACGAAAATCAAGCTTCTGGAGAAAGGGAGACCACCGAAACTTAGCGTCCCAAAACTCGAAATCAAACCCGATCCTTCCAAACCAAACGTTACGATAATCGGCACTGGAGGCACGATAGCGAGCAGGGTCGATTATCGGAGCGGAGCGGTCTTCCCTGCTTTTACACCCGAGGAGATATACAGCGCTATCCCAGAACTCGCTGAAATCGCCAACATCAAGGTCGTGGAGGCCTGCAATGTCTTCAGCGAACACATGACTCCGGAACTATGGATCAAGATCGGTAAGACGGTCGCAGATGAGATAAACTCCGGAGCTGACGGCGTGGTCATCGCCCACGGCACGGACACCATGCACTACACAGCCGCCGCACTCAGCTTCATGCTCAAAGGTCTTCACAGACCTGTCGTTCTGGTCGGATCTCAGCGCTCCTCTGACAGGCCCAGCAGCGACTCTGTTATGAACCTCATCGGCGCGGTCACCGTGGCAGGCACCTCCGATATCGCAGAGGTATGCGTGGTGATGCACGGCTCCACGGACGACGAGTTCTGCCTGATCCATCGGGGGACCAAGGTTCGGAAGTGCCACACCAGCCGCCGGGACACGTTCATGAGCATCAACGACATTCCCATAGGCATGGTCAGAGGACGAGAGCTGAGGCTCTTCCGTGGCGACTACAAACATGCAAAACCAAACGGCAAAGTAACCGTGGACGAAAAATTCGAGCCAAAGGTAGCGCTCCTGAAGGTCACACCTGGATTGTCATCCAGCATCATCGACAGTGTGCTCAGAGCTGGGAGTAAGGGTATAGTGCTCGAGGGAACAGGGCTGGGGCATGTGCCGGAGTCGTTGTTCCCAGGGATAAAGCGGGCCGTGGAGAAGGGAGTGCCGGTGATAATGACCTCTCAATGCCTCTGGGGTCGGATTGACATGAAGGTCTACTCCACGGGTCGCGATCTCCTCCAGCTCGGCGTGATTCCCGGAGAGGACATGCTTCCAGAAGTTGCTTGGGTGAAACTGATGTGGGTACTTCGCCATGCCAAAAACCTAAAAGAAGTTTCCAAACTCATGCGATGCAATTTGGCTGGCGAGGTTACCCCCCGCACCAGACCCGATGTGTTTCTGAAGCCTACTTTCACCTTGACTCAATGAGGATGAATTCCTTTTGCCGAACCTCAAATTGTCCCACCAAACTGGCCCTTCTAGCCACAATTATCGGCGGGTCAGTGGTGTGGATAGTGAGGCCATACGTTCGTCAATTACAATCCTCCGAATACCGAAACTGTCCTAAAATTCCGTATCAAACCCTACACCCTGACCCAAGGATTTTTCTGGCGCCCCCCGAGTTTCTCGAAGGACACCACCACCTCCGCACTTCACAACCCGAGTCCCAACAAAAATCCGCCCGTAGGGTTAG
>CAZMCI010000066.1:0-3473 GCA_964564905.1 Hadarchaeota archaeon (SeqCode)
AGCATATCACGAGCAAATCGTGGCAAGTGCTCAACGAACTGAGGGCAAGGGTAAATCCCGTGTTGATCGGCGGATGGGCGGTCTACCTCTGGACGGGGACGCTAAAGAGCGCCGATATCGACATGTTGGTGACCGACGATAAGTTATGGAAACTTGGTGCCAGGGTTAGGAAGCACCCGAAGCTCAGAAGGTATCACGCGGTCATCGAGGGCGTCGATATCGACATATACACACCAAACGTGTGTGGGCTGGCCGTACCCGCGGCAGATGTGTACGCGAACCGCTGGTACGCTCTGGTAAAAGAATTCAACGTGCTCCTGCCGGAACCCCTGCTGATTTTGAAGTGCCAGGCTGCAAAAGCGAGGTGGGGAGGGCGCAAAGGGTTCAAGGATCGTTGTGATGTCTTAAGCCTTTTGATGTCGAAAGAACTCGACTTGAAATCGATCGGGAAGCTGTTGAAACGATACAAGAGTTTTGATGTACGTGGCGTGCTCAGGGACATCGTGCAAAAATCCGTTGAGGAATATCGAGTGATTGGGCTTGACCCTTGGACAGGCAGAAAACGCGCTCGTGAGATTCTAACCTCGGTCCGATAATCAAAGGTTATTCCGGGACTTGAATTTCACGGGACGGAAAAATTTTGGAGAGTCGAATCAGCAATTTCGATAAAAACACTGTCGGGTTCTTTGACACTCTCCACGAATAAATTCGGGGGATTCTTGGAAGCGGACCTAAGGGACGTGCCACCGCCCAACTGACGTACGCTTGGACTTCAATTTTTTGGGAATTTTGACCCTGCCATCATCATAAGTCGCCGCATTGCACGTTCAACAACATCATATCGATAGGCTTGTGTTCGCAGGATCAGATCCGTAACCAGAGTCTCATCTCCTCTCCACCCAAAGTAAACCCTCCAGTCACCACCACGAAGGCGATAGAGTGCGGGTAGTATCTGCTTGACGTTTCCCCTGTCCTTTTCTGCAAATTTCTTGAGCTTGCAGGTGATTATTCGATAGTCTTTCGGACTTCGGGAGGCAAGCTGCTCAAGGGTTTTTACTACGTCTTTGTGAAAGCGAAGTTTCGATGGCACTAAAAACCTCCTCGGCTGGGATGAACTCGTCTTCATCGAGCTTCCGTAGCTGCTCTGCCAAATACGCCTGATAAGCCACCGCCATCTCTCGAATCACATCGTCATAGGTTTCTCCCTTTGCCGAGATACGTTTAAGCAAGTCGCGGGTTTCGGTTTGAATCTGGATTGTCGTGACTGCCATTTTTACCACCATTCTATAGTTGCTATAATAACATATAAGCTTTGCAGCGATTTCGCCACCCACGATTAAAATTGGGGGCTTTCTCGCCCAAGAATGTGTAACTTTCCACAATCTACCTAATTACGCCCACCACCACTTTTTGTGCCATCCCACGACCTAAGGCGATCTGACTTCCCCTGCTTTCTACCACGACTGGACCCCCCGAGGATGAGACCATTCTTAGCCAGCTCCCCTCCTTGATCCCCCTGAGCGCCAGTTTTTGTCTCAGACCATATCCTCCCGCGACTTGGATCACTACGCCGATTTCTCCGGTTTTTAACTCCGTTAATCGTGGCATGCCAACACCATCAGCTTCAAAACTCAATATTTCTTTCGGCACACTTAAAAGATGTTAGGGAAACCAAAAAGTTTAAAAAGGGCCAAAAAGATGGTGAGTGAGGCGAGCCTAAATTTGGGGGCTGGTTATGAAGAAAAAACTGTCGGACATGAAGCCCGGTGAAAAGGGCCGAATAGCCGAGATCGACTCGTCGATTCGAGCGAGCGTTGCAGGGATGGGCATCCGAACTGGTGAAGAACTGAAAGTGGCCGCAGAGCAGCCGATCAAGGGGCCCCTTGTAATTGTAGTGAAAGGAAGAGAAACATCCCTTGGAAAAGGGCTTGCCAGATCTATTGTTGTGGAGTGTGAAAAATGAAGAAGATTTTCCTCGCCGGCAATCCCAACGTGGGAAAATCGGTTCTATTTAACAGGTTATCCGGGGCGCGAGCGACCGTTTCGAACTATCCCGGGACCACGGTTGACTTTACCAAGAGCCGGATGCGAATAGCTGGCAAGGAATATGAGATAGTCGACCTCCCGGGCGCTTTTTCCCTCGAACCGAAGGATAAAGCCGAGGAGGTCGCACGGGACATGTTGAAAAAGGAAAAACCCGACGCAGTGGTGAGCGTGATAGATGCGACGGCTGTGGAGCGGGGATTATACCTGACCTTGGAGTTGATCGAGAAAGGGTACCCGGTTGTGGTTGCGCTCAACATGTCGGATGTGGCGAGGGACAGGAGGATCAAAATAGATGTCGGGAAACTCGAGGAGATACTGGGCGTCCCCGTCGTGGAGACCGTGGCGACGACGGGCAGCGGTCTCAAGGAGCTCGTCTCGAGGATCGAGGAAGCGAAACCGGTAGACGTGGGAGCTATCAAACAGAGGGCAAGGGGGTAAAAGGAAAATGCCAAGAACTTCGCTCAGCGTCGATGAGCGCTGGAAGCTTATCGATAACATCTCCAAGCAGGTGGTCCTTCGCGGGAAGTACAAGCATACTTTAAAGGATGTTATTTCGGATCTGAGCGTTAGGCCCATGACGGGTATACCCCTCGCGCTCGCGGTTCTATTCGGATTCTGGGCCTTCTTCGGCGCGTTCGCCGGATTTTTCACCGATGGATTCGCCGTCCCCGCATTCGACGATCACTTCCTGCCCGCGATACAGGGGGCTTCCCCAGGTGAGGGCGGGCCTCTCTACTGGATATTTGTTGGTGATCCCGGAGCCCCATCTTGTTTTGAAGCTTTCGGGGTCTTGACCAGTGGTTTGTTTGTCGCGTTTGGGGTCGTTTTGCCCGCCATAGTCGCGTTTTACCTGGTGCTGACCATACTCGAAGACACGGGGTATCTCCCGAGGCTGGCCGTATTGGTGGACACGGTTTTTCATAAAATCGGACTTCACGGTTTTGCGATCGTCCCGACGATCCTCTCGCTGGGATGCAACGTTCCTGCGGTGGCCGCATCACGTGTTCTGGAAACCAAAAAACAGAGGTTTATGATGATGAGCCTGCTTGCGGTATTCATCCCCTGTGGGGCCCAAATCGGCGTGATGGAGGAGCTTTTGCCGGAATACGTGCCCGCGATTCTCGCCTTTCTCTTCTTCGGGTACTTTGTTACGGGAGCCGTGCTGAGCAGGTTAATCCCGGGGAGATCTCCCGAAATTCTCATCGATGTTCCTCCTTACCGCTCGCCGATCATGAAAAACGTGGTGACGAAAACGTGGTCACGTGTTTCGGGATTCATCAAGATGGCCGTCCCCGCCGTGCTTGGGGGTATCGTGGTGGTGAACTTGCTTTACTTGCTCGGCGTGATAGACTGGCTGGCTGACGCGCTTGAGCCGGTGTTTGTCGTATGGTTCGGAGTCCCGGCGGTAACGGTCGGGGCTCTGGTCA
>CAZMCI010000067.1:0-2727 GCA_964564905.1 Hadarchaeota archaeon (SeqCode)
ATCACTTCCGATGGCTTCTTTTTTGCGTGGCACAAGAAATCCTCATTGTAGTGAAGATACGCTTTGATCGTCCTCTGACTGTATTTTCTCGAAACGAGTTCTTTTCTCAACTCCACCATATACAGGGAAGGATCAACATCTACTCTTATGTCATCGCCTCCAAAAGCCGAGAGTATTTTCTCAAGGATGTCGTTTGAATGTGGAAGGCTCCAATATCTCTCTTTGGGATGCCATCTGCTGCCTTGATACTCCTAACTTTTGCCACCAGTTCCGGATCGTAGGTGAATGAGATCGTTACTTCTTCACCCATTCCTCTAACTTCCACTCTTAGCACGTTTTCCCGCCGCGGTATTGGTCGGGGAAGGCTTAAAAGAATAGCAAATCCTCGCTAGACCAGGGTGCGCAGGTCCTCCTTCACCACGTTCAACACAACATAGGTCGCGGTTCGATCGACGTACTCGTGGGCCAGGACCTCCTTTATGAACTTGTTCAACTCTGCCCTTGTACTAAATCTCGCGATGGCTATAGCATCATAATCCCCGGTGACATCGTAGACTGCACGGACCTCATCGTACTTCGAAATCATTTCCTCGACCTCCACCAAGTGACCACCCAGAACTCTCAGACCAATCACGGCGACCAGGTCCTTCCCAAGCTTCATCGGATCTAAGCTAGCCGAGAACCCCTTTATGATCCCATCCCTCTGCATTCGCTTTACCCGATTGTAGACCGTACCCTCGGAGATCCTAAGCTTCTTAGCCACCTCACGGAAAGACATGCGTCCATCCCGCTCCAGCATTTCTAATATTTTCAAGTCGATTGCGTCCGGCTCGGGATTTTCCTCCACCTTCACGTAACCACCTATTTTTTCCCATCATTTTTGCAGATATTTGCAATATTTAGTAAACTTTATATATAAATGTTTACTTTTACTTAAATGATTTAAAGAGATGGTGCCAAAAATGGGAAAATCCGGGGACATCGTCGAAACCGCCAAGAGGAGCAGGGTGGAGTTCGTACAGCTCCAGTTCGTGGACATTCAAGGTAAAGTCAAATCCATGAGCGTCCACATCAGCCAGCTCGGAGAGGCCATCGAGGAAGGACTAGGGTTTGATGGCTCCTCCGTGCCCGGATATGCCAGAATAGAGAGGAGCGACCTCGTCCTCATCCCAGACCCGAAGACCTTCAGGATCCTCCCATGGAAGCACGAGGGGAGAAGTATCGCGAGGTTGCTCTGTGACGTCTGCTTGCCCGACGGGACGCCCCACGGAGGTGACCCCAGATATGTTCTGGAGAAAGCCCTAGCTGGAGCGAGGAGGGAGGGATATGAATTCATGGTCGGTCCAGAGGTTGAGTTTTACCTCTTCAAGAATGGCCGGAAACCGTTCGACGAGGGAGAGTACTTAGACCACGCACCATACGATAAGGCCGAGGATCTCAGGCTAAAACTGGCGCTCACCCTCCAGGAAATTGGATTCTTGGTCGAGAAGATCCACCACGAGGTCAACCCCGGACAAAATGAGTTGGACTTCAAATACTCGGATGCCCTCACGACGGCGGATAATATCGTCCTCTGCAGGCAGGCTCTGGAGGCCCTGGGCGAGGAGCACGGACTTGAAGTCAACTACGGACCTAAGCCGCTACCGGAGGGCATGGGGAATGGCCTGCACTGTCACCACAGCTTGGTCGACACGAAAACCGGAAGGAACCTTTTTTACGACCCCTCCGGTGAGTACCACATGTCGGACCTAGCTCGCCACTTCATGGGGGGCGAGCTGGAACACGCCCCAGCTCTAACGGCCTTGGCCGCCTCGGTGCCCGAGTCCTACAGACGGCTCGTCCCCGGATATGAGGCCCCAATTTACATCTGCTGGGGCGGCCCGAACCGCTCCGTCCTGATAAGGGTCCCTGGGTACGAGCTGAGGAAAGGCAGCGGGATGAGATTCGAATATCGTGCGCCCGACCCGGTATGCAACCCCTATCTCCTGTTTACCGGGATACTCGCCGCCGGCCTGGATGGAATAAAACGCGGACTCGACCCCGGCCCACCGATGAAGGAAAACGTCTACAGGCTGGATGAGGAAAAACGGAAGAAGCTAGGAATAATCACCCTGCCGAAATCGCTCGACGATGCTTTGGACGCTCTGGAGAGCGATGAGGTGATCAGAAAATCGCTCGGCAGGGTAATGTTCGAGAATTACACCAGGATGAAGCGGGAGGAGGCCCTGAAGTCATCTAGGTAGATGTTACTCCCAGCTCATCTAGCAGCCGCCTAGCAGTAGCGACGTCGAACTGCCCCGGAGCCGTCGCCTTCGCAGCCGCTGCATATACAATTGGTGAACCGAACAGGGACGCCGTTACGCGAGAGAATTTACCCGCCTCGCCCATCGCGAAGGAAACGACGGGAACGTCCACCAAGTCCGAAACCTGCACTAGGAAATCGAACACCGCCAAGACATCGCGCGGCTGTTTCGCGAACCCTATCAGTTTAGCTATATCACAGCCTGCCCCAACCATTCGACGAGTAATATCAGCCATGGCTCTCGGGGGCGGAACTTTCCCAAAATCATGATGAGACATCATCACGCTCGTGCCGTGCTCCTTTGCAGCGCGCACCACCTCCTTCAGCTGTTCTTGAGGGGTGGAAAATTCTATGTCGACGCAAGCCACACCAGCGGTGATCCCCTCAAGCAGGGGTTTAACCCGCTCGTCCTCCTCTCCCTTAAA
>CAZMCI010000068.1:0-2520 GCA_964564905.1 Hadarchaeota archaeon (SeqCode)
GTCCCCCGCATCCGGCTTCTTTGACGTGCCCTGGATGACGGCGCGCGTGCACGCTCGCACTGAAAAAGCTCGGGAGGGAGGGCTAATAAGCGGGTAAGAAATTTTGTTAAGGAACTGAGTTCAGGGGCAAGACGATTTTTCGCAAGACGGGACAAAAATTTGTTTTCCCGCGAACGACCGCGGCTTAAAACTAAGACCTTTTTCGCGGTTTCATGAACCCAATGAACACGGTGATGAGCAGGACTATCAGGACCGCCACGAGCCCGGCCGCCAGCACTCCCTGCTCCGAACCCACGTACTCCACCACAGGGGCGTCGTCGTCCTTTGCAATGCCCGTGCCGTCTCCAGTTTCACCGGAGCCGATGCTCTTGTCCTCGCCTTCATCCCCAGAGCCACCTCCATCGCCCTCTGCGCTGAATCTTCCACCATCTCCTCCTGTCTCAGAATTGCCCTCTTCACCACCTCCCGTTGAGCCCAGATCATTCCTCTCATTCGATCCGGAGCCGCTGTTCCCATCATCCGTGCCACTTTCCGTGCCGGACTGTTCTGACTGACCCGTTTCTCCACCGGTGTCCGACTCACCGCCCTCCTCGTTCCCGCTAGCGCCGGGAGCAGCCTGGTTCCCGCCCGCACCCGATTCACCACCTTCGTTCTCCTCCGAGCCGGAGCTGTCGTCATTATTCTCCGCCTCCGATTGCCCGTCGGTGGCTTCCGTGTCCCGATCGTCATCTGCCGAGTTTGAGTCATCACTGTTATCGCCGGCGCCAGATTGATCGGTATTGCTGGATCCAGGATTGCCTCCTCCCCTTCCGCCATCCTCACTATTGTCACCAGATGAGAGGTGGCCGTCGCTTCCCGACTGATCAGAGCCGCTTTCCGAGTCGGAGCTGTTCCCCTCTCCACCATCGCCTTCCTGCCAGCAACCCTCGTTCCACTGAACCGTAATCAGAGTGGCAGAAAAAGAATACTCGGTACCCTGTCCCGCGGACTGCGGCAGGTGGATGTGTATCACCCCGTACGCTGTCTCGCCTGGATGAATCTGCTCGCACGGCTTTATGTCGAGCTCCGACGTGACGTGATCCTGAAATTCGTCGGGTACGTCCACATCGTCCACATCTAAGATCTCAATGGTGGCACCATCCGGCATCTCCCCGTCATCGATGTCCACGCTCCATACGTGCAGGGGGATAGTCCCGGTGTTGTGGAGGTCGATCAGCTGGTAATAGTCGATGGACGGGTAAGCGTTCTTAATCTCCACGATGAGGGTGTGCCCGGTCCCGTCCTCTGGGTCGAGGTAACACTCGATGGAACTTGCATCCTTTTCTGGGGGCTCGGTGTCCCAGCTCGGCCCAGCGCTCCATTTGGCATCGAGTTCCCCGGTCTTCACGGTGCCAGAAACGTGCAGGGTCTCGGACCAGTGGGCGTAAGCCACCCCGGTCATGCCCAATATCACGATAATGACGACAAATATCCCTAGGCCTTGTCTCATCTCATTCGCCTTCCCCGGTCCATACATGTGCTTCCGACGGGGCCTTTACTTCCAAACCCCATTAGAACGCCCAAATTCGTGCCTATTGAAGGGATAAGAAACTCTGATTAGGAATTGAGTTAAGAAACTTTGTTCAGTAACAGTGTTCGGGCCGAGGTGAAACAAGATCCGACATTTGTTTCTTTATAAAGGACTTTCCCCCAAAGGCTTTGCGGGAAACATTGAAAAAATCCAAGGCTCAATCGGAGGATTATTATACTGATTTATACAATTTATACAATGGTGACATACACATGAAAACTGACAGAGTAGTCTATCCAGTGGACCTCACAAACAGCCTGAAGGACCTGAACGAAATCACGGGAAAGCTCAGGATTTCGAAGGCGGAAGCGATAAGGGAAGCGATAGAACACTACGCCGAGCATCTCCGAGGCTTAGAAGTCGTAACCTATCGCGACGTGACTAAAACACAGGCGAAGAAAGAAATCCAGCTGTACCTAAAGGGAAAGGCCCGTGTGAGAGCGGACGAGATATCTGACGCACTACGGATCGACTTCAACCTCGTCAACAAGACGCTCATGGAACTGTGGGAGGAGGGCTGGGTTGAACCGGAGCGATAAGATAGGGGCAGAGAAGATAAGGTGTGTGGGTAGGCGAATCTCGAAACCCAGATTGATTCAGTGGACCTCGCGGCACCGGGCGATGGAGATATTCGTTGAGGGGCGGCCGGCACTTGCCGAAGCGGTTAAGACATGGCGGGTGCTAAAAGGGTAATCGACTTTACGACAGCGAAAAAGTTCTTAGAGTGAGGACTAATTTTTCAGCCAATCTCTTTTTCGAGGGCTTCGAGCACGAAGTCGACATCCGCGCGGGTGAGACATAAGTGCATCGGCAGACACACGACCCTGCGCAGCACCGAATCCGCCACCGGGAATTTCTTCCCCTCACCCACATAAGGAGTTAAAGAAGGAACCAAGTGACATGGTGGGTAGTACAGGTCTCCGAGCTCGATCTTATATTTCTCCCTGAAA
>CAZMCI010000069.1:0-2156 GCA_964564905.1 Hadarchaeota archaeon (SeqCode)
CACACGTGTGCAGTAAAAAATTCATGTTTTTGATGGACGATCCGCTCTAGGAAGGTGCACACGTGTGTAGTCACGGCTGTTTGATGTTGGTCTCACCTTTGGGAGTTCACGGCCGTGCATAAGAGCTCTGATAGGTTGCAAATTTGCTTCGCGTTTAACTAACCTGATCGGGGGTTGCTCACGCTCCCGATGAAGAGGATGGCACCCGTCTTTTCATCTTTTATGATGAACATGAACGGGTGGTCGGCAACGAATGAGGGTCTAGGCGGAGGCACCCCAGTCACCATAGATATCACCGTCACGGCAGTTGCTTCCGTCCCCTTCTCATCTACCTTGATATAGGCCTTGTGGATTGTTTGGTCTATCCAGAGGGGTTCCATCCCCCCATTCATCCCGGAAAAGTCGGCCCCTGGGCCAAAAGCGGCGACCACACCCAGGTCTACTAGCGCGTTTTTGAATTCTTCTCCGTACTCCGTCTCGAATTCGAACTTGGGAATCTTGATTTCGTTCATTAGAGTCGGCCTGAGTTCCCCCTCTACCTCCTCAAAATCGCTGTAGTTGAAACTGCTCTGGAGCCACTCGATACCCCCGGATCCCTCCTTCGGAAGTAAGAATATCATGGATACGTTCTCCCCCGTATAGAAAAGCTTCAGGGCCTTGATCTCATCCGTCTCGGCGTAGTAGAATAGGTTTTCCATCAGCCTGTTTTCGTGGAATTGCATTATCGGGGTTTCTATCGAGGAGCCATCGGGCAGGTAGAACTTCCCGCTTTCGGTCCTGGACTCGTCGAAGGGTATCAGCCAATCCCCCTTGAAATAGATGGCATTCGCAAGGACCAGTCTCGTCAGAGGATCGAGATATTCTAGGACCTTTTTGATCTTGTTCTCGGTATGCTCTGCGGCCCATTCATTGATCCTCTCAACCGCCCCGCTTGCATCACGCATGTAATCCAGCGCCTCTATCCTGGCGAGATAGTATTTTTGGACCGTCTCGAGATATTCCTCGAGGAAGGGATAATTTTCCTGGGGCCAGAGGGCATTTGCAATTTTCAGTTTTACCACCCTGTCCACGTACAGCTGTCTCTGGTACTCCGCGAAAGCGGGCCTCCTGATGTCATCCTCCTCGGGGAGATTCAGGACCTCCCTCATTTCTTCTTCAGTTTTCCCTCTAGCGCCCTCGTAGACCATTGAAAGGCAGGTGTGAATGCTGTATGGGGAAAGAAACACGTTGTTATCGGGCTTTGCTAGTTTTGAGTATATTTCAAAGGCAAACTCATTAGCCCCTTGCACGAGCTCAGAAACCGAGTCAGGGGTGGCGCCGCTCGTGTCTAAGGAGGAGAGGGATGGCTCCACGAGTACATCTCCGGTCAGAGCTGCTGGTGCGGGCCCTCCTCTGCCAAGGCCCCAGATCAAATAACCCCCCACGAGGGCCGTAGAAACGAGGACGATGAACAGCAAGGCGATGATCCTTGGGCCAGCCCCCCTCTGGAACCCGGGATCTTTTTTCATAATATCTGGTTGACACTGGCCCAGCTTTCTTTATAAATTTGGTTTCGTTTTTGAAACTTTTCCCTTCAGAGGTTAGATAAGAATCAGGCAGGTTATGTCCATGACGTTCGTCCCGGTGGGTCCGGTTATCAGGAGGTCCCCAAGCTCCTTAAAGAAGTTGTAAGAGTCGTTGCGCTCGAGATAGGTGACAGGATCAAGCCCGAGGTTTTTTGCCCTTTCAATGGTGTACCCGTCCGCGAGGGCCCCAGCGGCATCGGTCGGGCCATCTATTCCATCGGTGCTGAAGGAGGCCACAGCCACGTTTCCCAAACCCGGTATCTCGACCGCCGCGCTGAGCACAAGTTCCTGATTCCGTCCGCCCAAGCCCTCACCTCTTACCGTCACCGTCGTTTCGCCTCCGGAGATCAGAAGTGCGGGTCTTTGCGCGGGTTCACCAATTTTCATCACATTTTTTGCTATGTTGGCGAGATGTTTTCCGATTTCACGGGCTTCACCTTGCATGGTTTTCGTAAGCACCGAGACGTTCAGATCGTGCGATTTCCCGACCTCCGCAGCCGCGTTGATGGCATCCTCATTGCTCGCTACGATCTCGTAAGATGCATTTGCGAAGCATTCCTCCTCGGATTTGGGCGTCTCCGGCACTTTTCC
>CAZMCI010000070.1:0-2128 GCA_964564905.1 Hadarchaeota archaeon (SeqCode)
CCCTTCAGCGACAAGCGTCTTATTCCCCCTCCTTGGAGGGGTGAGGGGCTTTTAAGGGTAGGTTTTTTACCGCGAAGCGGTCAATTCCCCTCCTGGGAGGGGCAGTGATTCTGCAAGTTTAGCTCCTACATATCTCTACTGTGAAAAAGACAAACTTCTACTATCTTCCAATCAAACATGGTTTTGAGACATGTCAGTTGGGGTGGGGCTTTACATGACAATGTGATGTAGACCTCTAGACACCTCCTTGCTGAGTTACAGGATTAACCCCGGATTTCGGAGCGGGGCGTCTCCCTTATGGTTAATCCGATCTTCCGCACCCCCTAAACTACTGATATTACGGGATTCAAGAGGTAGAAATTTAGACTTTTATGGATTCTATGAATTTCCACCTCGATATTTGGACTTTTATTTACTGCGTAATCTATTGTTTTTACTATACTTATTGTAACTTATTGAAAATAAACAGCTTACATGTAAAGCCTTATTTTATAAGTAGTTGGAAAATACAAAATTTCGATTTAGGGGTGCGGAAGATCGGGTTAATCATAATGAATCCGAATTCTGCGAGCGAGAAGGCCCGCCAGGAGAGCGACATCAAGGATCTCATGGCGGACTTCCCCGACAAGACACAACCAGATATGGGCCAGGCTTTCCTTGCTCCCTCTGACTTCCGTAAGCAGGGAACTGAGTTCAAACAGTTGATTCATGAGATGAGCAATCTGCATCAACTGATAATAATTTTTCATCGCGAGCATGGAGCATCGTGAAAACTGGTGTCCCAAACCATAGCCATGATGTTTTTGCACATCAAAGCCCTCATTTTCGATCTTCCAGCGAAGACGTCCGGCCTCCGTCAGTTCTAAGATGGAGTACCAGTCCATCTTCAGGCTGCTGAGGGAGACAAAGCGGGTACACTTCTGTTCAACGGTTTCCTCACAGGAATACCAATGCACGCTAAAGCCCTGATAGCTCATATCAGGATGCCATTCATACCGGCGTCGAATCTCCTGGCCCTGCTGTAGAACGCATTCCTCACGTTTGCGACAGTGTTTCACATCTTGCCGTTGCAGAACCCGTTTCCACACACTGGGCAAGTTGCCATCTTTGAGCGTGACAATCCACGACCAACCGTACTTTTGACAGACGCGAAAAAACGTCTGATTCGGATACAGGCCGTCCGCCACGATACAGAGCGGCAGACGAGGGAAACACGACTTGAGTTTCTCGGCAAGTCGCTGAAATCCCTTAAATTCACAATCCTGCTTATCATATTCCTCCGGATTTTCAACCCATACTGTCGCCAATGAGAGACAAAAGCCACTCTCTCCAACCAATTTGGCCTCGACAACGTTGTGAAAATAGCGCACCGTGCCATTCTTGAACGTCTGATGCAAACAGTGTGCACAGTGACCTTCCCCCACGTCCATCACATGCGTCCCATCAATTACCACCAGGTAGGAATGACCGAGCAGGCGATGTTTGCGTAACGTCTTCTTTGCCAGCAGCCCTTTCACCAACTCCGTTTTTAATGTCTCGATGTACTCTTCTTCCAGCACCTCCATCACGTCCTCAACGGTGTCCATATGCGGCAGACGGGCATTGAACAGCCGCTCATAGTTCTTGCGAAACTTTGGCTCCTCACGCTCGTTATTCATCGCATTGCGCGAGCCTTTTTTGAACAGAAACATCGCTACTCCTGCCATAATGAGTTCCAACAATGAATATTGCGGCTGTTTCCGACATTCGGGAATTGCCTCGATCTTTTCGTAGAGGTCAGGGAAATGATGGTCAATGGTTTTTTGCAGCCGGAACATCAGGTTCCGCTTCTTCTGACGCTCTCGGTTCTGGCGTGTTTTGCGTTGCCGCTGCTGTTTGCGTTGGCGGGCTCGCTTCTTTTGGGTGTGCCGGAAATACGCGCGTTGTTGTGTGGTTTGCATCCTGGGACCTCCTCTTCATGAATACGGTTCTCATTTCACTCATACGAACAATGCAAGCCACATTTTTTCACACTCTCACAAAAAATTCAACCAAAAATAGCCGGAAAAAGACGAAATCTTTTATTTCCCCTCTTTCATTGATTTCATTGACGTTGCGGCTATATTTTCATTTCTCTCTGAATTACTGC
>CAZMCI010000071.1:0-2126 GCA_964564905.1 Hadarchaeota archaeon (SeqCode)
ATGTTGATTTCCGCGCTTGGTGACATAGCTGAACAGGAGCCCATTACCACGATTGAAGCGGCGATAGCCGTGGTGCTAAAAAACAAGGTGCCGGTGATGGGAGGGACCACTCCAGGACAGACCACCGACGCGGTCGCGGCGATGTTAGCCAAAGCTAGCAGATCCGATCTCTTGGTATTTTTTTCAGATGTTGACGGTGTGTATACCTCGGATCCCAAATTGAACCCATCTGCGAAAAAGATCGAGAGGATGACCGCGGGTGAGCTCGTGAAAAAATTCGGAAGCGTGAAATCGAAACCAGGAATGAGGACGATAATAGATCCGGTCGCCGTAAAACTCATAGAAAGGGGAAAATTCAAAACGCTGGTCTTGGGTCCCCACGAGATAAAGCGCTTACCAGAAATTTTAAAGGGCGGAGCCCACAGTGGAACAACGATAGTCCCGGTGAGCGAGTGATCGAGGACCACAGACACTGCGTGGTTTGCGGAAAACCCACCTCTCCCGACAAGTTTTTCTGTTCCCCCTCCTGTGAGGAGATCTTCAAAAAGCAGCAGAAACGCATGGCCAGATTCAGAATGGTTATGATGATATTGCTTGCGGCGTTATTCTTTCTGATAGTGGTAATGTCTTCGCTTCGTTCACCCGGATAAGGAAACTAAAATGGTAAGCGCCGGATCGGGAATATCCACGACCTCCACTTTTTGTCCTGCGCTTTTGGTCTCCTTCACGATTTTCACTTCGTCGGGGGAAAGTTGAAATTTCTTTCCGGACTCCTCTACAGATATTCGTCCCTCATGTAACTGTTCGGCAAGGTCTTCCAAATTCATCTTGCGTAGGGCGCTCGCCACCAGTTTTGCATCTCCCCGCAGCCGTGGGCCCAACTTGGCAAGATCTGGTTCAACCGCCAGAATCCGTTCCACCGTTTCCGGCCTGCGCTCGCTTATGTTCAGTTCCTTTATCCTCATGGTGCCGGAGATATCATCTTTTACGGACCTGAGGTGTTCTCGAAGGCTACCATCCGGCGTATACACCTCCACCCTGGGCAGTTCCCGACTCAGCGGCATTTTTCGTTCAGATTTAAACTGCCGTAGTGCGCTCACCACGGCATTTGTTATTTCTCCGAGCCGCTCCGCGGAATCGTCTATCAGACTCTCGTCGGCTTCCGGCCACTCGGAGACGTGAACGCTCGGGTATGGGTAATCCTTCGAGAAATATCTCTGGTATACCTCTTCCGCAAAGTGCGGTACGAATGGTGCGAGAAGTTTGGTTGCGGTGAGGATGACTTGATACAGGACAAACTTTGCGGCGTTGGAGGTCGGATCATTGCCGTAAAGTCTGTGTTTTATCTCCTCGATGTACATGTCGCAAAACTCGTGCCAAATGAACGTCTGAAGGCGTCCAAGAGCTCGGTTGAATTGAAAATTCTCGAGCCATTCCGTGACCTGCTTTACAGTTTTGTTCAGACGACTCATGATCCACCGGTCTGGAGGCCTAAATCTCAGCGTTCTCGGCTCAAGCTTGGAGATTCCCGAATCCAGATACGGAGCGGCGAAACGAGCCGCATTCCAGAACTTTCTCATGAACCTGTAGCCGAACTCCACATCTTTCCAGTTAAATGGGATATCCGATCCTGTGGATGCTCCTATTGCGGCCCACTGGCGGAGGGCATCGGCGCCGTACTTCTGACGGGCCATCGTGGTGTCGACATAATTACCGAGTGACTTGTGCATGGCTCTGCCATCCGTTCCAAGAACCATTCCATTTATCAACACGGTTTTGTATGGTACCTCATCGAGAAGTGCTAGGTGGCGAACTAGGAGGTAATAGTCCCACGTTCGGATGATATCCGTCCCGTTAGGTTGAAGATCCGCTGGGAAGAGTCTTCTATCGAGCTCGGGCCACCCCGCATGAGCTGCTATGGTTATGGAGCTGTCCATCCACGTGTCCAGAACATCGCGCTCGGGCTCGAATTTGTCACTTTTGCACTTGAGGCATCGTTCCACGGGTGGTTTGGCGTTGACCGGGTTCACTGGAAGCTGATCTTCGCTGGCCACCACTGGTTCTCCACACTTGGAACAGTACCACGCGGGGATCGGTGTGGCAAATATGCGCTGCCGGGATATAAC
>CAZMCI010000072.1:0-1958 GCA_964564905.1 Hadarchaeota archaeon (SeqCode)
AGCGGCGGCGAAGGAGGTTTCAGAACGTGGATGGAGGTGCTAAGTTAACAGCATCCTCTAAGCCACCAGCTATCTTTTTGACCGTTACCCTAGTTTCCGGCTCGATTTCGCTCAATGAGTTCATTCTCTTCACCTCCCCACCAACTATTTTCCCTCTTTCACGTATTTCTCCCCGTCTGAAGTCAGAGCATACATTCTTATTCCCTCGCACCCGGATGATTCCGTTTTACACATACCACCTAAGGGGCACCCGCTACAGCATGGGGTAGCGCTTGCCTTTTCCAAATATCCCTCTCTGACCGCCATCTCGAGCACGGCGTCGAGGGTGCCTCGCCCGATGCCCAACTCTCGCGCTATCGAGTCAATGTCGGGGCTACCCTCCTGCACCTTTTGTAAAACATCCTTTAACACCGCTTTGCCCCCAGGTTTGCTAAATTATCACGGCCAAGATGACAACTGCTAAAATCACAGCTATCAACGCGGCAATTGTAACTGGATCCGGAGCGGGCTCCTCTAGTCCCTCGAAAATTTCATAATCTTCAAAGCCCTGAAATCCATCGTTGATATCCGACCATTTCCACGTAAATTCTTGCCCCTCTTTCTCCGATGCCGTTTGATCAAAAACTACCTTTTCACGCAGCCCAAAGAAGTCCTCCGGGAACACATCTCCCTTGACCTCGACAACAAAGCTCTCACCTGTAGAGATGCTGGATATCTCAAATTTCCAATCGTCAGCGGTTATATTTTTGGAAAGTTCATGGAGGTGCTGCACCGACGTATTTTCTACCGGGGTTCCGTCTTGAAGAACTATCTCAAACACCCCATTCTCTGCTCTCAAATTCTCCATCGACGGGCCCGTTCCGGTTATGTACTGGAAGCAGAGAGCGGAGGCTGGTTCCGGGAGCGAGCTGACTATCTTGATGTCGTCCCTTGAGGGCACTTCGCCTCCCCACACCTCCGATATACCCAACAACGCCGCCCTGTAGGCACCCGAGACGAACATCCCCATGTCTTCAGGTGCGGTGCCCATCGCGTCCTCGATCCTCTCCGTCACATACTCGCTCACATCATCTATCGAAATCGCGAGTTCTGCTTCGTTGTCCTCTATCGTAACCTCCCCCAACTCAAACTCTTCCTCTTCCGGAGCCTCGACCCCCGTTACCCACGCGATCGCTGCGAGCGCATAGAACGTGATCAGGACAAGCCCAAGTACCTTGATTCCAATTTTCCCAACCTTCATTTTTCGACCTCCTTGATGAAGTAAAAAATCACCAGCGAGAACGGAAGGAGAAACAGCGCTGGTGAATACGGCGGACCATAAGTCGCCAAAAAGCCCTCTAGGGAGTTGAGTCCCCCTGCCCCGTTCGGGATCGACTCCATTATCCTCGTGAATATATCACATCCGGCAATTATCCACAACATGATCGAGCCAAACGTGCTCATGCCAAGCCCGTGGATGTCCCGCAGCTTAAATGCCCCGGCGGTGATGAAGGCCCCGGCGAAAAAGATGATGATTCCGCGCCACAGGTCGGGAGGGATCTCGAGAGCTCCGGCCGAGAGCCCCTCTATCCCGGGCAGGCCGGTGACGACCTCCAGCCCTCCAAACACCAGGGTTATCACGCCCAAGATCGCAAAATACGCGGAACCCAACTTAAACTTCATCATCTCATACACCTCCCAGAGCAACTATGCCGTGCATCAATCCCCCGAACACGAAGAACGAAACCGCTAGGACGGCCAAGGACTTTAGGAGATCTCTTACTCCTCCTTCTTTCCATAACATTATGAAGGTAGCCAAGCACGGGAAGTATATGGACACGAGCACCACCGAGATGAGTAGCTGACCGGTGGTCAACAGTCCCGCGGCTGCCATCCCTCCGAGCATGCCAACTGCCATGTCCTTCCTCAGAAAAGGCGTGACTGGAGATCCCAAAGTAAGCGCCGGGACTCGAGACGCT
>CAZMCI010000073.1:0-1594 GCA_964564905.1 Hadarchaeota archaeon (SeqCode)
GAAATGTCTACCCATCCGCCTTGATTTTGGAGGTTTTAAATCGATCAGTCCAAGCCCCTCTATCCTCTTGAGATATTCCCAGAACTGGGTGTGCAACCGTGGCTTTTCACGATATTCTTCGCAAACCACGTGGTAACTTTTCTCCACGTCATCAGATAACACGTGCGCCCTTTTGGAGATCATGAGCTTTCGAACTATGGCAAGCAGCACCATCTTTTCGTGGGGATGGAGCTCACGAAGAACCTCACGTTTGACCTCGGGGTATATCTCGGCCTTCGCTTGTCTCGCGTGGTCTGGGGTCACCACGTCCTTTTTTTCTCCATCTGCTATCATCCCTGCACGCCAGAGGAGCTCAAGCGCAAACCGAGCATCGCCCCACCTAGATGCTATCTCAGCTATCAGATTTATTGTGTCCTCCTCGACCACACCCGCT
Source organism: Hadarchaeota archaeon (SeqCode) (assembly GCA_964564905.1). Classification (GTDB taxonomy): domain Archaea; phylum Hadarchaeota; class Hadarchaeia; order Hadarchaeales; family Hadarchaeaceae; genus B75-G9. The sequence continues at coordinate 434 of CAZMCI010000073.1, forward strand.
TTGAAGGCCTCTTCAACCCTCTGACTGAGGATATCCCTTAACTGTGGCGCTGTGTATCGATCCAGCATCAAGACATTATGCATGAAAGTACTCTGAGTTGCAGCGTCTAGAAACCGGAGAAAATTTTTGTCTCGTGCTATCGCGATGATGCTTATGCGGTTGGGAGCCCCGGATTCTTCCGTAGCACGGGTAAGAGCGTAAAGCAAGTCTGGGCCATTCAATCGAATAAAGTAATCGAGTTCATCCAGCGTCAGGGTGAGATAAACATCATGAGCGTTCATGTAGGAAACCACATCGCCCAGAAGCTTCTCTGGGCCGAGTCCATGATACGGCCACCTCGGATTGTAGTGCTGCAATATCTTAGCTATCACGGAATAAGGAGTTTTGTCCTTTCGGCAATTGAGATGCAGGTAGGTCAAATTGAGACCGCGTCCCTTGGCCCTGGTTTCTAATTCCTCCCCAAAACGTCGGGCGAGCACTGTCTTTCCAACTCCAACGCTGCCTGCTATCAGTACTCGCTGGCTCATTCTGTTTTCTATCACCGGCCTGAAGATCCTAGTAAGTTGACGAAATTCGTCCTCCCGATGTACGAGAACGCGAGGCACGTAATCCGGAGAGAGTTTACTAGCGTCTCGAAAGACCGATTCTCTGCTCAGTTCCTCCTCGAATATCTCCTCAAACATGGCTGACTCCACAAATCGTATTATCCTCGGATGTACAATAAAATATGCTATTTACTGAAAAAATAACCTGAATTGCTGTAGCTCACTACGCGAGCTTGTCGAGAAATCCACCACGCGAAGACGACCATTTGAAACTTCTTCTCAACAAATCCTGTTAAACAAACTTGAATTGTAGAGTGTGGCTAGGGATATCCAATCTCCCGCCGAATTTCTTTTGGTACATGTTTACATTTTTCTTGCTTCCCCAGCTTTAGTTATTGCAAATCTCACCCCAATAGGTCCAATTATTTCAAACACTATACTCGTCGCCGTTATAAGAGTAAGTGCTTGAAGTCCCAAATCTAATCCACCTGGAAAACCTGCAAGCATTGAACCAGCTAAAGCTGCCAATCCTATCGCCACGCCCGCTTGGGAGAGAATCCCAAGCCCCAGGTATTTTTGAAAAAGAGTTGGAGCCCCCGAGACCTTAGCACTGAGT
>CAZMCI010000074.1:0-1552 GCA_964564905.1 Hadarchaeota archaeon (SeqCode)
TTTTTCGAGCGTGCTGGGTCTCGTGCGTAGCACCACAACGTGGGTCACAAGCTTTTTTGGGAGAAGGTGGGCCAGAACCCCCTCGACGACCACAGGACCGCTTTTTTTGATTATTTTGGAAAATTCCGTGCGCATTTTCGCCAGGTCAGCGACTTTTGTTCCATCTGCATCAAGCCTGTAAAGCTTTTTTCTCGTGATCAGCTCGTTGAGGTCCACCAAAGAGGCTTTCACCTTTTTCGCAAGTTCCTTGGCGAAAACGGATTTTCCTGTACCAGGAGTACCGGTAACCGCGACCACCAGTTGGTTCAAATGATCTCCTCACAACCTCTCGGATCGCATGTCGATTATGTTGTCGAGTTCGGCTCCCGTTGAAATTATCGTCACTGGGACACCCACTTCCCTCTCAATTTTCTCGATGAACTTCTTTGCCTCGTTCGGGAGCTGCTTCCATTTTTTTGCTCCGGAGGCGCCTTTATAAAGCCTGTCCAGACATGTTATCGTTATTTGCGTCGCTCCGTTTATCATGGCGGAGCGTTTTGCGAGTTCGAAATCGAAGGTTCCTATTCGTCTCCGTCTTCCCGTCACGGTGCCAAATTCGACTATCCCCATTTCCTCCGCTTTTTCCTGCGAGATCTCAGTCGGAAATGGTCCTTCCCCCACCCTGCTCACGTAGGCCTTGAAGACAAGTATGACATCGTCAACTCTCGTTGGACCCACACCCACATCCGCTGCGAGTGTGCTTGCTGCGGTATCCTTGCTGGTGACATAAGGGTAGGTACCGTGAATGAGCGAAAGGGCGAATCCTTGAGAGCCCTCCACCAGTACCGTTTCTCCCTTTTTGATCGAGTCGTTCACCTCCATGGGCACATCCGTGAGAAAATCTTTGAGCTCCGGCACATCCCTCGCCAATTTCGCTGTTCGGCTGACCCTCGCGACGTTTGCTGGGCCGCAACCAGTTCCAGTGGTGCCGATTTTTTCCTTGAGATGTTCGGATGACTTATCATCCTCGATGTGATGAGGCTCTATGACAGCGCAATTTTGGTCCACTCCCAACCTTTCTTTAGTCCCGGTCAATTCCACTTCCTTTAACACGATCTTTGGGTTTACGAGGACTCCCGGGCCGATCAGGAGTCGCGCATCTTCGTAAACAAAACCACACGGCACCTGGCGCAACCCGAATTTTTTTCCCCTGTGGTAAACTGTATGTCCCGCGTTTGGTCCGACACCGGCGCGGGCTATAATTTTGGGTTTATCTTGAAGGGCAAGATAGGCTATGATCTTTCCCTTACCCTCGTCGCCCCAAAAACCTCCTGCCACTATGGTGCAGGGCAAATGTTCACCTCACGCACTATCCCTTCCAAGTTTAAATTTGTGTCGGGTGAGGTGACCACCCAGATGGCCGGGACGCGGAGGCTCCTTCATCTGAAAATACAGTTCAGGCTAATTTTGAGCTATTCCGATCCAAACCAATGCATGGGATGTTCCCCCAGAAATAGAGGTGAACTACTCCCAGCTCGTGCAGGGAGCTTCTGGGGTCGGACATTGAGCAACG